>JAEZMP010000646.1 GCA_023442215.1 Pseudomonadota bacterium | reverse complement strand
CCCCAGCTATGGCCGACCAGCACGACCGGCCCGTCGATGCTGTCGAGCGTGCGTCGTGTGGCGGCAACATCGTCGGCAAGCGACGTCGTCGGGTTCTGCACCGCGACGACCTCGAGGCCGTCGCTCTGGAGAAGGGGAATGACCGCGCGCCAGCTCGATGCGTCCGCCCATGCGCCGTGCACGAGGACGACGGTCGCGGTCTTCTGTCCGGTGTTGGTCATGTCCGTGTTTGTCATGTCCGTATTTGTCATGGAGTTTGCCCCTTGCCTGCTACGGGTCCTGGCGCGCCGCGGCCGGCAGATCGCGCTTTCCGCGCGGCGCACCTTCGAGCGATCTAGCCGCGCCAGCTCTCGAGAAAGTCGAGCAGCAGCGGGTTGACGACGTCCGGCCGCTCCTCATGCGGGAGGTGGCCGCAGCGTTCTACCGGCACGGCGATGAGGTCGTCGGCCATCTCCGCCCAGACCTGCGCCATATCGAACGTCTTGCCGACGGCCCCGAAATCCGCCCCCCACAGCGAGAGCACGGGGCAGGCGATCTTGACGTCGGCGTCGACGAGATCCTGCGCGTTGTCTTCCGCGTTGGCGCGGTAGTCGGCCATGGCGCCCCGGACGGCGCCGGGTGCGCGATAGGCCGCGACATAGGCATCGAAATCCGCGCCCGAGATGGCATGCGGGTTGAAGCACCAGTCGGAGAAGAAATGCCGGAGCCAGATGTCCTCGCGGCCGTAGATCAGCGCCTCCGGCAGATCCGGCACGAGATGGAACATGAAGAACCAGTAGGCGCGGGCGATCTGCGCGTTCATGCTGCGCGCGACGATGCGGGTCGGCACGTTGTCCATGACGACCAGACGGTCCAGCAGGCCCGGGTGGTCTTTCGCGAAGCGCGTGGCGACGCGGGCGCCGCGATCATGGCCGACGAGCGCGATCCGGCCGATATCGAGCGTCTTCAGCAGTTCGACGAGATCGAGCGCCATATTGCGCTTGTCGTAGCCGGTGGCCGGCTTGTCGGTCTCGCCGTAGCCGCGCAGGTCGGGCGCGATGACGCGATAGCGCTCGGCGAGCACGGGGATCTGGTACCGCCAGGCATAGCTCGTCTCGGGAAAGCCGTGCAGCAGCACCACCGGCGGACCCGAACCCGCCTCCAGATAGTGCTGGCGGATGCCGTTGGCGCGCACGGTGTGGTGGCGGATCTCTGTCATCTGTCCCGCTTTCGGCAAAGGAAACGCGCCGGGCGCCCGCAATGCGGTTCGCCCGTTCCCGGGACCGTGCCCGGTCTGTGTCATGCGCAGGGGGCTGCGGATGATGCCGGCCGCCCGCGGCTTCAAGCCGCCAGCGGCGCGGCCCGGAGGCTTAGAGCATATCCCGTTCAGATCGACCCGATCTGAACGACAAGGATATGCTCAAGCTTTTGAATCTAGAGCGATTTCTTGTCGATCTGATGGGTCCATCAGATCGGAAAGCGCTCTACGCCTTCACGAAGGCGAGCAGGTCCGGGTTGATCACGTCGGCATGGGTGGTGAGCATGCCGTGGGGATAGCCCTTGTAGACCTTGAGCGTGCCGTTCTTCAGCAGCTTGATCGACTTCAGCGCGGAATCGGCGATCGGCACGATCTGGTCGTCGTCGCCGTGCAGCACCAGCGTCGGCACCGTGATCGCCTGGAGATCGGCGGTCTGATCGGTCTCGGAGAAGGCCTTGATGCCGTCATAGTGGGCCTTCGCGGCGCCCATCATGCCCTGGCGCCACCAGTTCTGCACGACGCCCGGATAGACCGTCGCGCCCTCGCGGTTGAAGCCGTAGAACGGCCCGGCGGCGACATCGAGATAGAGCTGCGCGCGGTTGTCGGCGACGCCCTTGCGGAAGCCGTCGAACACCTCCATCGGCAGGCCTTCCGGGTTGCTCTCGGTCTTGAGCATCAGCGGGGGCACGGCGGACACCAGAACGGCCTTGGCCACGCGGCCCGACGGCTGGCCGAACTTCGCCACATACCGCGCAACCTCTCCGCCGCCGGTGGAGTGGCCGATATGGACGGCATTCTTCAGATCGAGCGCCTCGACGACCGCGAAGGCGTCGGCCGCATAGTGATCCATGTCATGGCCGTCGGAGATCTGCGCCGAGCGGCCGTGGCCGCGACGATCATGGGCGACGACGCGATAGCCATTGAGGACGAAGAACAGCATCTGCGTGTCCCAGTCGTCCGACGAGAGCGGCCAGCCGTGATGGAAAACGATGGGCTGGGCGTCCTTCGGACCCCAGTCCTTGTAGAAGATTTCCACGCCGTCGCTGGTGGTTACGGTGGCCATTTCAGGTGCTCCATGGGCTGTGACTGGTGTGGGCGCGGTCGCGGCGAAGGATAGGCCGGTTGGACCGAACGCGGCAGCAACGAGACCTGCCGTTCCGATCTCGAGGACGGTTCGCCGCGACGGCAGCCCGGCCGATGCTGAAGCCGGCTCGGATGAATGTGTCGGCATCGAAGGCTCCCGGCCAGTGCGATTCCCACCACGTCGCATGCCCGGGAAATGCCCCGGGAGTCGTGCGAAGCCATGGGACGCCGCCGGCCACCGTCTCGCGTGAAGGGGGGATGGTACCGCGCCCCCGGGGAAATGCAGGATACGCGCGAAGGCTAGCCGTTTCGGCGCCCGACCGTGATACGGTCATGAGATAAGGATTATATCCGGGACCGTTACAATGAATTTTCTGGCTCTCTCCATTCTGACGGAGGTGGCGGCAGGCAGCAGCCTGTCCGGCGCGGCGCGCGCCCTTGGCATCAGCCCGATGGCGGCGACGCGCCAGCTTTCCGCGCTGGAACAGGACGTTGGCGTGCGGCTGGTGCATCGGACGACCCGCGCCATCGCCCTGACGGCCGAAGGACAGGCCTTCCTTCCCCATGCGCAGGCGCTGCTCGACGAGCGGACCGCCGCCTACGCGAGCGTGAGGCCGGTCACCGAGGGCGCATTCGGCCTGTTGCGGCTGACGGCCTCGGTGGCGTTCTCTCGCAAGGTCATGGTGCCGATGATCGCCGACTTCATGAGCGCCAACCCGGCCGTGAAGGTCGACCTGACGATGACGGACGACCTCGTCGACCTCGTCAACGAAGGGCTCGACCTCGCCATCCGGATCGCCAACCTGACCGACAGCAGCCTCGTCGCGCGGCGTCTCGCCGGCAATCCACGTCTGCTGCTCGCCTCGCCCGACTATCTGGACCGGCACGGTGCGCCGCACACCCTCGCCGATCTGGAAGCGCACGATTGCCTGCCGATCAGCCGCACGGCGCGCTGGGCCTTTCGGGCATCCGGGCGACCGGTGGCGGCGAAGATCGGCGGGCGCTTCTCGGCCAATTCGATCGAGGGCCTGCTGCAGGCCTGCGTCGCCGGCCTCGGCATTGCGAACCTGTCGGCCTGGTTCGCGCGGGACGAGATCGCCACGGGGCGACTGAAGGTGATCGAACTCAGCGACGCGGTGCCCGAGTCGCTCGACGTCTGGGCCGTCTATCCCAGCAGCCGGATGGTTCCGGCGAAGGTGCGCCTCTTCATCGACGCACTGGCCGCCCGGCTGGCCGCTTGACCGCGCGCTACGACCCCAGGTGGCGTATGGTGGCGGCTGCGATCGCACATCAGCGGCGCGGCGGGGCAGGAGACGCGGGACGATGGATCGTTCGGGCCGGGACCGGCTGAAGACCGGATTGCTGCTCATCGCGCTCGTCGCGCTGCCGGGCGGGATCGTGCTTCATGTCGCCGGCCTGCCCGAGGTCGCCTCGGCGGTCTGGCTTTGCGGCGCGGTGCCGGTGCTGGTCGCGCTCGTCGTCGAAATCCTCGTCAGCCTGCGCCGCGGCGAAGTCGGGCTCGACATCGTCGCAGCACTTTCCATGACGGCCGCGATGGTGTTCGGCGAGACGCTCGCGGCGGCTGTCGTGGCATTGATGTATTCCGGCGGTACGTTCCTCGAAAGCTTCGCCGAGGGCAGGGCGCGCCGGGAAATGCGCGACCTGCTCGCGCGCGTTCCCCGCACCGCGACCCGGCACCGCGACGGCGGCCTCGAGGACGTTCCGCTCGATGACATCACCCCAGGCGATCGCTTGCTCATCCGCCAGGGCGATGTCGTTCCGGTCGATTCCACGCTCGTCTCGACCGCGGCCTTCCTGGACCTTTCCGCGCTCACGGGCGAGTCGCTGCCGGTGCGGATCGAAAGCGGCAGCGACGTCATGAGCGGCGCCACCAATGCCGGGGCGGTGTTCGACGTGATCGCCACGCATCCGGCGAAGGACAGCACCTATGCCGGCATTGTCCGGCTGGTGGAGGAGGCGCAGCGATCGCGGGCGCCGATGGCGCGGCTCGCAGACCGGTGGTCGCTCGGCTTTCTCGCCGTCACGGTCGCGCTCGCCACCGCCGCGTGGTGGTTCACGGGCGATCCGATCCGCGCGGTGGCGGTGCTGGTGATCGCCACGCCGTGCCCGCTGATCCTCGCGGTTCCGGTGGCGCTGGTGGCCGGTGTCTCTCGGGCCGCCCGTTCCGGCGTGCTCGTCAAGGGTTCGGGACCGCTCGAGGCGATGGCCCGCACCCGAACGCTGATTCTCGACAAGACCGGGACGCTGACCGACGGGCGGCCGGGGATCGTGGCGATCCACAGCGACCATGGCGTGGACGCGAACGACATCCTGCGGCTCGCGGCGGCGCTCGACCAGGGCACCAAGCATCCCGTCGCGACCGCCATCGTCGCGGCGGCGCGCGAGCGCGGCCTGACACTGCCGGTGCCACGGCACGTAACGGAGCATCCGGGCGAGGGCCTCGAGGGCGAGATCGAGGGCCGTGCGGTCGTCGTCGGCGGGCACGATTTCGTCTGCGGTCGTATCGGCGCGGGCGGAACGCCGCCGCCCGCTCTTGCGCCCGGGGCGGTGCTGGTCGCGCTGGCCGTGGACGGACGGCTGGCAGGCCACCTCGTGATGGCCGATCCGCTCCGGCCCGGCATCGGCGGCGTGATCGCCGGCTTGCGCCG
>JAEZMP010000622.1 GCA_023442215.1 Pseudomonadota bacterium | reverse complement strand
ACGCGGCAGCGTGCGCCTCGCGAGCGCCGATCCCCGGGCAATGCCGATCGTCGATCCGAACTTCCTCGG
This sequence comes from Pseudomonadota bacterium, assembly GCA_023442215.1. Lineage (GTDB taxonomy): Bacteria > Pseudomonadota > Alphaproteobacteria > Rhizobiales > Segnochrobactraceae > Pseudoxanthobacter. The sequence continues at coordinate 4,685 of JAEZMP010000622.1, read as the reverse complement.
CGATCCCGACGACCTGCGCACATCGGTCGAAGGCGTGAAGATGAGCCGGGAGATCATGAACCAGCCGGCCTTCGCCCGCTATATCCGCAAGGAGCACTTCCCCGGAGACGGCGTACGCACAGACGCCGATTTCGCGGAATACGCCCGCAGCTACGGCCGCACCTCGTACCATCCCGTCGGCACCTGCCGGATGGGCGTGGATGCCGAGGCGGTGGTCGATCCGAAGTTGCGCGTGCACGGCATCGAGCGGCTGCGCGTGTGCGATTCCTCGGTGATGCCAAGCCTCATCGGCTCCAACACCAACGCGCCCTCGATCGTCATCGCCGAGAAGGCGTCGGATCTGATCGCGGGCAATCGGGCGCGGTCCCGTGCGGCGTCGTTCACGGCCGTCGCCGCCCAGTGAGGCCGCAGAACGGCGACCGGCGGAATCGCGAGCGCAGGAGGCGCCCTCAAAGGGCGCTTTCGACGTCCGTGCGGGCGAAATCGTCGCCGACATAGAGCAGCGGGCAGCCGTGCGCCTTCGCCACCTCGTAGGCAAAGCAATCGCCGAAGTTCAGGCCTGCGGGATGGACGCCCTTTCCCCAGTGCTCGTAAGCCTCCGCGATGCGCGCGGCGGATGCCGCGGTGACGTTGACGACCTCGCAGCCGAGCCCGTCGAGCAACCGCGCCATCTCGGTCCCGATATTGCGGCGCCCGGCGACGATCAGCGCTTCGGCCGCCGTACCGGCGGACACCACCAGGCGATCGGCCGTCGCGAGCGCTGCGGCGCAGGCGTCCGCGCCGGGTTCGTTCAGGAGGATGGCCATCAAGGCCGAGGTATCGATGGCGATCATCCGGGCAGGCCGTCCTCGCCATAGAGGATGTCCTGGCTGCGGGCCGCGCTCGGCCCGGCCGTCGCCTTGGCCGCCGCCGCGGCACGCGCGGCCTCGATCACCGCCGCGCGGGTCTTGGCATCCGCGGCCACGCGCACCGGCACGAGCCGCACGGCTGCGTGGCCGTGGCGGGTGAGGATGACCTCGTCGCCGGCTTCGGCGCGCCGCACCAGCTCGGTGAGCTGGCCCTTGGCCTCTGAGACGGAAATCCGCATGGCTCGATATCCCCGGATCGGTTATCCGCGGATATTAGACCATTCCATGGTCCATCTCAAAGGCCAAGTTGGCTCTGCGGCGAAGTTCGGTCCGCCGGCGGCTCAGGCCGCGATCTGCACCTTGAAGGCGGCGCGATCTTCCGCGAAGGCGCGGATCGCCGCATCGGCGTCCGCCAGCGGATAGGTCACGCGGGTGAACGGGGCGGTGCGGATGCGGCCGAGGGCGAGCAGGTGGAGGGCGGTGTGCATGTCCTCGCCCATGCCGGCGACCGAGCCCTGCACGCCGATCTCGCGCAGCACGACGTCGAGCGGCGACACCGGCCAGACGGCGTCGGCGGGCGTGAGCCCGAAGGCGGCGATGCGGCCTCCTGGGCGGACGAGCGACAGCGCCTCGCCATAGAGCCGCGCGGAGCCGACGCTCTCGATCACAACGTCGGCGCCGCGGCCGCCGGTCAGCCCGCGCACGGTGTCGGCGAGCGCGGCAGGATCGCTCACCACGGCATCGGCCCCGCACTCCTTCGCGAGCGCGGCGCGGGCGGGGTCGAGATCGGCCGCGATCACCGGACCGGCGCCCATCAGCCGGGCGAGCTGGACGTGGAGGTTGCCGATCGGCCCGGCCCCGAGCACCAGCACGCTTTCGGCGAGTTGCAGCCGGCTGCGGCGCGCGGCGCGCACCACGCAGGAGAGCGGCTCGGTCAGGGCCGCGATCTCGAACGGCATGTCGTCGGGCAGCGGGATCACCAGCCGGGCCGGCACGCGCACATAGTCGGCGAAGGCACCGTCGCGGTGGATGCCGAGCTGCTCGACCGACGCGCAGCTCAGGATCTCGTTGCGCCGGCAATAGAAGCAGTGGCCGCAGCCGATATTGATGTCGGCGATGACCTTCTGGCCCTCCGCCAGGCCGGCGACGCCGGCGCCGAGAGAGGCGATGCGGCCGGCGAACTCGTGGCCGGGCACCAGAGGCAGCCTGTCGGCCGAATAGTGTCCTTTATAGATGTGAAGGTCGGTGCCGCAGATGCCGCAGCGCTCGACGCGGATTACCACCTCTCCGGGGCCGGGCTGGGGAACCGGCCGTTGCTCGATCTCGATGCGACGCGGGGCGACCAGCACGGCCGCGCGCATGGTGGGCATCGTGGCGACCATCGGGTCGTCTCCTCTCTCGGCGTGCGGCTTCGTCGGCGGAACGGCTACTTGATGATCCGCACCTGGGAGCGGTCGATGGTGGCGGCGATGGCGACGATCAGCATCAGGCCGAAGAAGATCTGCTGGGCCGCGGCCGGCACCTCCAGGTAGACCATCGAAGTGCGGATGACGGCGACGATGAGCGCGCCAACGAGCGTGTTGAGCACGCCGCCGACCCCGCCGGTGAGCGGCGTGCCGCCGACCAGCACGGCGACGATCGCCGGCAGCAGGAACTGGTTCGCCGCCGTGGGCGAGCCGCCGGACAGCCGGGCCGCCAGGATCAGGCCGGAAGCGGCCGAGAGCGTGCCGGCGATGGCGAAGGCGGCGACCTTGTAGCGCTCCACGCGGATGCCGGAGCCGATGGCCGCGGCCTCCCCTGCCCCGATCGCCTTCAGCACCCGGCCGAGCACGGTGCGCCGCTCGACGAACAGCGCGGCGAGCAGCAGGCCGCCGGCGACGAACAGCTCGCGCGGAATGCCCCAGGCATAGCCGATCATCCACCCCATCACGCCCGCCCGCTGGGCGGCGTCCATGGCCAACGACTTCTCGCCGGAGACGTATTGGGCGACGGAATAGGCGATGCCGCCGACCGCGAGCGTGGTGATGAAGCTCGGGATGCGCAGCCGCACCGAGACGATGCCGGAGAGCGCGCCGCCGGCGCCGCCTGCCACCAGCACCGCGACGAGCGCCAGCGGCCCGAGCGTGGGCATGAGCGCGGTGACGAGCACCGTCGTCATGCTCGCGATCGACTGAGCCGAGAGATCGATGCTGCCGATATAGATGACGAAGGTGATGCCGAGCGCCATCACGAACAGCGCCGAGACGTCGGCGGCGAGTTCCAGAAGGCTCGCCGGCCGCAGGAAGGAACTGTCGAGCAGGCCGACCAGCCCCACCAGCACGGCGAGCGTGATCAGCGGAAAGAATGCCTTGTAGGCCATGAGGCCGCGCGGCGCACCGGAGAACTGCGACGCGGCGGACCCCTTCGTCATCTGTCCGGGCGCCATTTCCTTGGAGGCCGTTGCCTTGAGCGAGACCATGGACTGACCCTCAAACCATGTGGTGGACGAGATCGTAGAGCCCCGGCTTGCTGCCGGGTGCGCAGTCGAAGCGCTTGCGCACGTCGCCGTCCTTGATGACGAGGATGGTGTGGGAGAGGCCGATGGCTTCCTCCAGCGTGTCGGCGATCAGCACGATGCCGCAGCCGTCGGCGCACATCGCCCTGACCATGTCGTAGACGTCTTCCTTGGCGCCGATGTCGAGGCCGCGGGTCGGGTGGTCGAGCAGGATGATGTCCGAGCCGGCGCTGCGCCATTTCGCCAGCACCACCTTCTGCTGGTTGCCGCCCGAGAGGTTGCCGCAGTCGGCGTTCTCGGAGGGCGTCTTGATCGAAAGGGTGCCGATCCAGTCGCGCGCGAGCCGGCGTTCGTCCCCGCTCTTCAGCACGCCGCCGCGGCTGTAGCGGCCGAGCTGCGGCAGCGTCATGTTCTCCGACACCGACATGCCGGCGACGATGCCCTCGATCTTGCGCTCGCGCGGCACATAGGCGAGCCCGCGGGCGACGCTGTCCGGCGCGCTGTGGCGGTCGACCGGCTTGCCCTTCACGGTGATGTGGCCGAGGTGGGGGCGTTCCAGGCCGAACAGCGTGCGCATGATCGCCTCGCGGCCAGACCCTTCGGTGCCGACCAGCGTCAGCACCTCGCCGGGATGCAGCGCGAACGAGACGTTGCGGTAGTGGCCTGCCCGAGACAGTCCCTCGACCTCGACGAGGGTGCGGCTGTCGTCGTAGGGCGTCTGCAGGTGCTCGCGGTAATATTCCTTGTTGATGTTGCGGCCGACCATGCGGTGCTGGATGGTCTCGACATCGGCCTCGGCCTTGGTCATCTCGCCGACCACCTCGCCGTCCTTGAAGACGTAGATGCGGTCGGAAATGTCGATCACCTCGTCGAGGCGATGGGACACGAAGATGAACGAGGCGCGGGAGCGCAGGTCGCGCACGAGCGCGAACAGCATCTGCACCTCGTCCTTCGACAGAACCGAGGTCGGCTCGTCGAGCAGGATGACGAGGTCGCCGTCGACGCGCTCCTCCAGCGTCAGCACCTTCGCGAGTTCCACGAGCTGGCGCTCGGCGAAGGACAGCGTTCCGGTGACGGTCGCCGGGTCGATGTCGAGGCGCACCTTGGCGAGCTGGTGGCGGGCGGCGGCGGCCATCGCCTTCCAGTCGATCACGCCGCGCCGGGTGAACTGCCGCTCGAAGCCGAGGAAGATGTTCTCCATCACCGACAGGTTGGAGATGGTGGACTGTTCCTGGAACACCATGCCGATGCCGCGCTCCATGGCCTGGCGCGGGCTCTCGAAGCGCACCGGCTCGCCGTGGATGCGGATCTCGCCCTCGTCCGGGCGATAGGCGCCGTAGATG
>JAEZMP010000619.1 GCA_023442215.1 Pseudomonadota bacterium | reverse complement strand
CTCCGGCGCCGCATCACCGCCGAACCGTCCCCGGCCCACGGCCACCACGCGCACGGACGGCCACGACGCCACCCTCCCTATCGCCTCGTAAGTTCTTCCGCACAGGAGACCGACCGATGAAGACGCTCATCGCCAACCTGACGACGGGCCTGCTCTGTTCCGCGCTCGTCATCGGGGCCGCGGCATCCCATGCCGGCGCCGCGGAACTCACCGTGATAACGGCCGGCGACCAGAACATGGTCGATTACGTCAACGACTATCTCGGCCCGCTGTTCGAGCAGCAGAACCCCGGGACGACCGTGCGCGTCGTCGGCACCGGCCCGGGCGACGCCGGCTCGCAGAAGATCCTCGAGCGCTTCGAGGCACAGTCCAAGGCCGGCAGCGCGACCTGGGACACCGACGTCGCGGTGGTGCACGAGAAGTTCGTCGGCCCGATGGTCACGGGCGGCTACCTCGCCAAGTACCGCGACGACATCTCCACCGGCAAGCTGGTGACCCGCGCGAACGCCGACATGGCGCTGGGGACCGACGTCCGCGGCTACGTCATGCCGATGTTCAACAGCCAGACGGCCTTCGCCTACAATCCGGCGCTCGTGCCGAACCCGCCGAAGAGCTACGCCGAACTGGTGGAGTGGGCCAAGGCTCATCCCAAGCAGTTCGGCTACAACGGCATCAAGGGCGGCGCCTCTGGCGTGAGCTTCGTCATGGGCTGGGTCTATGCCTTCGGCGGCGGCGATGCCCAAAAGCTGATGAACGGGCCGTTCGACGAGGCCGAGACCAAGACGTGGGACAAGGCGTTCGAAAGCCTGCGCGCGTTCACCGAGAACGCGACACTCACGCCCGGCAATGCCGGCACGCTCGACATGCTGAGCCGCGGCGAGATCGCCATCGGACCGGTCTGGGTCGACATGTTCTATTCCTGGAAGGCGGATGGCCGCCTGCCGCCGGAAATGAAGCTGGTGCTGCCCGCCCCGGGCATGCCCGGCCAGCCGATGCACTACGTCATCCCCGGGAAGGCGCCGAACGGCGAACTGGCGCGCAAGTTCGTCGAACTCGCCACCAGCCCGAAGGTGCAGGCCGAAGGCATCGTGAAGCGCTTCAACTGGTATCCGGGCATCGACGCGAAATATGTCAAGCCGGAGCTCGACGAGGCTACCTGGAACAAGCTGTTCACCGACATCTCGCCCGAGGACCTCGCCAGGTACGGCAAGCCGTTCCCGATCGCGCCGTACAACAACGCGATCCTGGAAGCCTACGAGCGGCAGGCCGCCCAGTAACGGCCACGCGACACCGTCGTTCCGCCAAGGCGGAGCCGCGCTCCCCGCGCGGCCCCGCTTCTCGTCACGCTCCCGCAGCGAAGTCCGAAGCGATGACCCGTTCCCATCTGGCAGGCCTGGCGCTGGTCGCACCGGCGCTGCTCATGATCGTGCTGTTCTTCGTGGTGCCGCTGACGGCATCGATCGTCGGGGTGTTCGAGACGGCTGCCGGGCCGGGCTTCGGCAACCTCACGAAAGCCTTCGCGCTCTACGGCCGTGACATGATCTTCACCGTCGTGATCGTGTGCCTGTCGACCGCGCTGATCGGCATCTTCTCCGTCGCGATCGGCGGCTATCTCACGCTCGGCCGGAAACCGCGGGCGCAGGCGCTGCTGCGCTTCCTCTATCGCTGGCCGATGTTCATTCCCTTCATCGTCACGGCACAGGTGCTGCGGACCTTCCTCGCCAAGAACGGCCTGATGAACAACACCCTCGTCGCCGCCGGCCTGCTGGACCCGGCCTCGGCAACGAGCCTGCTCGACTGGCGCGGCATCGTCGTCGCCTTCGTCTGGAAGCAGACGCCGTTCGTCACATTGATGGTGGCGGGCGCTATGGCCTCCATCGACCGCGCCACCATCGAGGCGGCGCGCAATCTCGGCGCCCGGCGGCTGCGGCTCTTGTTCGAGATCGTCGTTCCCCAGGCAGCGCCGACGCTGCTCGTCGGCCTCGTGCTGTCTTTCGTCACGATGATGTCGGTGCTCTCGGTGCCGCTGATGATCAATGCCCAGTCGCCGACCATGATCACCGCCGACATCGCGTTCCGCATCAACGCCTATCGCGACTATGGCGTCGCCAATGCGCTCGGGCTCGTCTCGCTCGCCATCACCGGTTTCGCCGCCTACATCTACCTGCGGCAGGGCGTGGCGGACCGGCGATGACGATGTTCTCGACGCTGACCTCGCCCCGCGTCCACGCCATGCCCCGGTTCGATCCGTGGTGGATACCGCGTGGCATCGTGCTCGGGCTGCTGGCGTTCGTGGTGTTCGGTCCGCTGGTCAATCTCGTGCTGTGGACAATCGCAGAGCGGTGGTACTTTCCCCATGCGCTGCCCGCGCAATACGGCTTCAGCGCCTGGGCGCGGGTGTTCGCGCCGCGCGGCAACGCGATCGACGCGTTGACGACCAGCATCTTCGTCGCGCTCCTGACGGTCTTGCTGTCGCTCGCCTTCGCCATTCCGGCCGGGTTCGCGCTGGCGCGCCTGAAACTGCCGCTTCGGGGGGCCATCCTGCTGGCCTTTCTCATTCCGCAAGCGTTCCCCAATCTCCCTGTCTACGTCAACATCGCGCGCCTGTTCTACGAGGTCGGGCTCAACGGCACGGTGCCGGGCGTGGTGCTGGTGCACACCACCCACGGCCTGGTCTATGCCGTCTGGATCGCGACGGCGGCGTTCGCGAGCGTCGATGCGGAACTCGAACAGGCCGCCCGTTCCATCGGCGCCAGTGCCTTGCAGGCGTTCCGCGACGTGACCCTGCCGCTCGCCGCCCCGGGCCTGCTGGCGAGCGCGATCTTCGTGTTCCTCGAATCCCTCGACGAATTCACCGGCAGCTACTTTGTCGGGGCGCCGGACGTGAACCTTCTGCCGCTGCTGCTCTATTCGGCCGGCAGCGGCGGCAACTACCAGATCGCCTCGATAACAGCCCTGCTTCTGCTCGTACCGTCCGTCGCGTTCATGCTGGTGGTGGAGCGGTTCCTGAAAGCCGACGTACTGTCGAAGGTCGGCAAGTAGGTCGGCAAGTAGGGAATGCGACAGCCATGACCCACGATGACATGCTGCCCGGCGGGCTGGGCTTCGCGAGCGCTCGGCAGGTGGCCGAGCGTGCCGGCGTTTCGCGCTCGGCGGTGTCGCGGGCGTTCACACCGGGCGCGAGCATCGCCGCCGAAACCCGCGCGAAGGTGATGCGCGCCGCCGAGGAGCTCGGCTATCAGGTCAACGATCTCGCCCGCGGGCTGCTCGCCAACCGCAGCCGCCTCATCGGTCTCGTGGTCACCGGCCCCGAAGTCGGCTTCCGCGCCCATCTCGTGGCGGCGCTGACCGCCGCCGCCATCGCGCGCGGCAGCGTTCCGGTCGTGATCAATACCGGCCGCAGCGAAGCGGAGATGGAGGCCGCCCACCGCACGCTGTTTGGCCACCGCGCCGAGGCCGTCATCGTGCTGTCGGGTTCGCCACCGTCCACGTTCGTGGAGCAGGCCCAGCGCAACGGCCAGCCGCTCGTCGTCATCGGGCGTTCGGATCCCGGTTGCGACCACGTGCGCATCGACAATGAAGGCGCGGCCCGCCGCGCGGCGCGCCTGTTTGCCGGCCGCGGGCTGAGGCGTCTTGCCGTCGCCGGCTCTGCCTCCGGAACGCCGGCGCTGGCCGAGCGCGAACGCGCGTTCGTGCACGAAGCTACCCGCCTGGGAGCGGAGGTAGTGGCGGGATACGGCGCCGACGCCGACTATGCCGGCGGAAAGGACGCCGCGCGGCAGCTGTTCTCGCGCGCGGTCCCGCCCGAGGCGGTGTTCTGCGTCAACGATCTCACGGCGTTCGGCGTGATGGACGTGGCTCGCCTTGGCTATGGGCGGAACGTTCCGCGCGACCTCTCGGTCATCGGCTTCGACGACATTCCCGAGGCCGCGTGGGATTCATATCGCCTCACCACGTTCCGTCAGGACCCGATGGCCACGGCCGCACGTGCGATGGCGCTGATCGACCGGCGACAGTCGACGCCGGACGCGCCGCCCGCGATCGAGACGCTCACGCCTCCACTCGTCGTGCGCGGCAGCATGGAACCGCGTGCGGGCGGGGAAGAGACGCTATGACGGCACGAGCGGGGCGTGATGCCTTGTGCCGATCCAGACCGTTGCCGCAAGCAAGCTTGACAATCGCCCGCATTACGTGCAATATAGTTGCGTCGCGCATGGTCTGCGACACTTCCCATCATTGATTTCTCTTCTGCTCTATCCAGAGTAGCCGCCTTATCGCCATTCAGGAACGCTTTGACCGGAGCTTCGCAAGAAGCATGAGGCCGGATCGTCTTGCTTATGGCCAACCGACAGAGCCCCGGTCTTCAGATTTGTTGCTTTTTTCTTGCTTCGAGCTGCAGCGAGAGCGTTACCGTCAATTGTCCGCGTGGTCTTGATGGCGGCGGCGTCGGAGCGGTTCGCGCGGCACCGCAATGGAACTGCTGCCTTGGGCACGCGACGACCCGTCGTGCCGGATCGCCGTCCAGCATTCACGACATCCACGCCCGCCGCGACGTGGCGCCACCTGCCGGGAGCCGAATGAGGTGGACGTCCCCGAGCAGGCCGATCTGCCGGGCCTTCAGCACATCCGAGATCGGATCGACGTGATCTGAACGCTCAGGATGTGCCCGCATGCCCCCGAATGCGGCGCGATTTGCAGTCGATCAGACGAGGCATCTGATCTGAAAGCCGTTCCAGCGCGCTGTGTCGGCGGGAAAACCTGTCCGGATCCTGGCGGTCCGGTCGTTCTAGAAAGAGGACATTGCGATGTTCACATGCACCGGTTACGCGGCATCGTCCGCCGAAACGCCCCTCGCCCCGTTCAGCTTCGAACGCCGCGATCCGGGTCCGTCAGATGTCGCCATCGAAATCCTCTATTGCGGCGTCTGCCATTCCGACCTGCACACCGTGCGCAACGAGTGGAAGAACGCGGTGTACCCGGCCCTGCCGGGCCATGAGATCATCGGCCGGGTTTCCGCCGTCGGCAGCGAGGTGTCCCGCTTCAAGGTCGGCGACATCGCTGCGGTCGGCTGCATGGTGGATTCCTGCCGCACCTGCCCAAGCTGCCGCGAGGGTCTCGAGCAATATTGCGACAACGTCTTCACCGGCACCTACAACAGTCCCGACAAGATCAGCGGCGGCATGACCTTCGGCGGCTATTCCGACCATATCGTCGTGACGGAGGACTTCGTGCTGAAGGTCCCCGACAATCTTGATCTGGCCGCCGCGGCGCCGCTGCTCTGCGCCGGCATCACGACATACTCGCCGCTCCGACGCTGGAATGCTGGCCCCGGAAAGAAGGTCGGTGTTGTAGGATTGGGCGGGCTCGGCCACATGGCGGTAAAGCTCGCTCACGCCATGGG
>JAEZMP010000578.1 GCA_023442215.1 Pseudomonadota bacterium | reverse complement strand
TATTAATTGGATTACTACAGATCATAATAATACAATAATCACCTTTACAACGGATTCCCTTATACTCATATCCTGTTTCATCGAATTTCAAAGGTAATTTATCTTTGACTTCTAAGAGCAAATTATCATAAACCTGTCCTATCAAGATTAAGTTGCAGAATTGTATATCATTAGCACTTACTAGATTGCTCTCTATAACAGGATAGTTTATATATATTTTAGGATTTACGCCTGATGTTATAGGATTTGAATAGGTTGATGCTATATTCTTTATAATACTCTCTTCTTTTTCTGAATTATACTTTGAGGGAATTACTAACTTTAAACTGTCCATATATATTCCTACAATTCCCATTCCAAAATTACTGTTGTTGGCATTTTCGATTGTTTCATTTACTAATAAATATTCATTTTCGGACTTTTCAAAATATAATTTATCATTTTGGATATGATCAAAGGAAAATATCTGATTCCCATTAATTTCTACAGTTACTAACTCATTATTAAAGCTATCAGGTATTGTAATGCTAAATTTGCCAACATTATTTAATGACAATTTTATTTGAAAATCATCTGCCATTTCGCCTTCGAAATTACAGTATTTTTTGCCTTCTTCTATCTCATGTATTTCAGCCCAATAAGTTTTATTATGCCTCAGCCTTTCTGTTCTATAAAATATCTTCTTGGGGTACTTTTCTCGTTTATGTTGTAACAACCATTCCAATATATAGTCACTTCTGTTTAAGAAAAAGTTGAGAGTATGCTGTGTAGTCCCCTTAAAAAGGGTCCCTTGATAGAAGATATTAAATTTCTCAGATAACTTTGAAGGTATTTTATAGAACTTTTCTAAATCTGCATCCATCTCCGCACAAATATTAAGAATTTTTGTATTGCTCAGATTAAGCATGTTCTTTTCATACATTGCTCCATTAGAAATTGCTATAGCAGCGAAAAGACTAGGATATGCCTGTGATAACAGCCATGCTGCATATGCCCCAGAGCATATGCCGAATAAATATATCCTGTCCTCATCAATAGTATATGAGTTCATAATTATTTGCAGTCCTTCAAGAAAAGAGGCTTCACCTATGTAACTACCAAAAGTCATACCTTTACAGGAAATTTCCGCAATTATTATATCATTATTTTCACTCTGAGATATAATTCCCTCATCGTCATACCTTTCATTAGGTAAAACTATCACTAATGGATACTTTTTAGCTTTCATGTAGTTTTGAGGCAATAATACACTTATCCTTTCCTCCTGCTCGTCAAGCTTCGATTTATAATAAATTTTATTTACTTTACTTATGTACACCAAGTCACTGTAATGGAATCCCATTTCTATATTTTTAAATATGTCTAATATACCTTGGATTTCTTTTCTAAGAAATTCAAGAGGTTGAATAATCAATCTCCATGCTGGGAACTCTTGTATAATAATATTTTCTATATCCTTAATTCTTCTCTGGATGGAGGCTTTATCTTCGCTTCTTAATTGGTATCTATCTGCAATATAATCATATTTTGCTTTAATCATATTCAATTGATTTTGTGCATCACCAATAAGAAGTGTATTTACGATTACAACTTTTTTACCTGATACTTTTTCATATTCTATCTCGATAAGTAGGAAATTATCATTTACCATTCTACCAACTATATTATCAAGGTTATAATTTATCTTTTCCTGCATTTTGGCAAATGATTTATCGTATATATACCCGCTACTATCTTTTACAGTAATAATAAGTTGGTCTGTTCTAGGTTTATTGATAAAGTCTCTAGGTATTACAATAAATTCATGCATTCTCCTTTCTAAATTGCAGCAGTCTTGTACAATCTGGACTTTATTCAATATGTTTCTGTCAATAAAGGCTTTCATTATTTCGCCTTCTCTTCCCATTAGCTCATGTATATACTCCCGAACTTGAAAAGAAAACTTTAACATATCTACATCCGTCAAAATTCTACTCAATTCAACAAAAACAACATTATCACCTTTTGATAATTCAATAAGAGAAAACTCCAAATCTCTCAGAATCATATATCCATTAAAAATAAGTATATTATTTACCCATAACTTAATTCTAGAGTTGCTACCGCTAAACCTTAAAAGAACTTTTTTATCCTCTTCACAACGAATATTTGCTACAAGAAAAAGCCGTTCATCCGATAGAATTTTTATATCCGTAAAATCTAAGGCATAATCAACAATGCTAAGCTTGTTAAAATAAAGACATTTTCCTTTTTCACCATCTTTAAATTGGATAAAATCATTTTCTTCTAAAATTGCATTGTTATCTTCAAGTATTTTATTGATATCATCATTGTAAAAATCATTCTCTAAAGGATTTTTTATGGGTCCAATGCAAAATGTGTCTAACATCCAAGCAGGATCCCCATTCAGATTAGTAGTAACTTTTTCTAAATATTTAGTAGAAATATTCATGTCTTTACCTTTCATTCATATTCTAATAACTGTATGTCAATATAAAAAGTGATTTGCTAGCATTCTGCTTTATATTCAAATATGCTATCTATAGCATATTTTGAACCATCCAGTAATCTAATCGCATCTCCAAGTTGCATACTATTTTTCTTGTATTCCGGATTTAAAAGCATCTCTTCTACAATACCTTGTAGGTCATTACTGCTAATACCTGTATCTTTTAAATAAATCCCTGCCTTTAGCTTTTCAACCTGTTCAGCAACAATAAAATGGTCTGGAGAAGAAAACGGTATGACTAGCATTGGAACACCATGATATAAAGCCTCATTTACCCCATTTGTCCCTCCATGAAATATAAAAAGATCCGCTTTGCTCAATACTTCTTTTTGAGGAACAAAATCTTCAACAATAAAATTTGATGGAATAGAGCCATATTTAGTAACTTCAGCTTTTCCGTTTTCTTTTCCGATTGAAACTATTATCTGTGCATTAATGTTACCTAATGCCTCAAACAAAATTTTATATACATTAAAATCAATAAAAAAAGTACCCAAAGATATATAAATAAGAGATTTATTTCCTTTAATGGTTGAACAATCCCTTTTAGAAAAAATATCGGACATAAGGGGACCTACAAACTTATAACTGCTGTGAAAAGTATCTACGTATGGCTGAAAATTTGCTGAAGTAAATATGATATTTAAATCCTCATGGCTATTATATATGTCAAAAAGATTGAAGCTATCAATATTATACTTTTCTTTAATATAGCGTTCCACCATTTTACGTAATCGCTTTATTCCATCCTGTTTATTTTTATATAACTTCATTTCTGGAAATTTAAAATAATTTCTTGCTAAAAATTCGGGATCTATATTATGTATCTGATCATTAAGAGCAATATTTGAATAACATGCAACAGCCTTTATTCTAGCCTTTTCTGCAATTATTTTACCCCATGAAGCACAGGAATCATGAATTATATATTCAGGATTATGTCCTACAATTTCTTCAAACATAGCCTGTACAACAACTTCCTGCATGGAATAAAAATCCATAGTGATATTGCAGAGCATCTCTAGACCATATTCAAAGCGGCTACTCTGTAAATTAGAATTTAGCTTTTTTACTCCAGTATTATCTATATTTTTAATAATTTCCTCATGATAAGGTAAAAACGTTGCTCCCGTTGCTTCCACTATTTCTTTGAACTGTGGTATACAATAATATATAACTTCTTCACCATGACTAACCAAGCCTTGAACCAACTGTAAGGTGAAATTTATATGCCCGTAGGCGGGAACACTTAGAAAAACAACTTTTGACACTATGTCCCTCCTCTATACAAATAATTCTTGTGCTCTGTTAAAATCAATATTGGTATTTACATTTACATAGTTATTACACAATACAAAATACTTCGCTTTTTCTCCGAAATCAATAGCCGTCTGTATTACATCCGGAAATGTTATTTCATTACACCTGGGAGATATAGCTGTTTTTTCAATATACTCAAAAAATCTGTTTGAGAAAACACAATTACCAGTGCCCATAAAATTGTTAAATGGTTTCTCAGGTTTTTCAACCAGTTTTTCAATAGTAGTATCCTGTTTGACAAAAATAGAATATGTCTTTTTTACAAGTTCTGCTTTATTAGCCTCTGCAACACCGCAAACACAAAATAATTTTTCATTAATGTATTTTTTTATCATTTCCTCATGGTTAGCTTCTAAAAGAATCTCATCAGCTAGAGAAAGTATAAAATCACTGTTACCTATTTGCGTCCGTGAACATTTTATAGCATCTACCATACCTCTCTGCTCTTCTTGAAATACATATGTAATTTTTTTGCCCATATACTCATTTCCTAAGAAGCCTGAAATCTGTTCTGACATATATCCCACAACAATTACAATTTCATCAGTATATTTATATGCCACATCCAAACTATATTCAATTAAAGATTTCCCATTAATCTTTAGCATGCATTTATTAGTACTGTCAGTTTTTACTCCTAATCTTTTACCATTACCTCCAGCTAATATCAAGGCTTTCATAATGCTCCCCCATTTACTCCTGTCTGACGGTATCTGACCACATGAAAAAATGTGTTAATAATATTTTTGAAACATTAAATTATTTCGTTGGAAGATTAAAATCCTTTAATACATAATACATTCCTGTTTCATCAATTATTTGATTAAACCATCTAATCTGCTCATCAACATCTACTTTTTTTGCTTCTAAAATACCCTTTAATAGTTCAAGAGACTCCATCATCTGTTCTACATTTGGCTTCTCACCATTTTTCTCCAGCTCATTTTGGATTTCTTCAATACGCTTATACGGTTTAATTACTCTTTCGTTATAATCTTCATTATCGAAATTTTTGTTAGGTGTAGCAACGCCTATAGCCAAGCACCTCGTAACAATTGTAGGAATATGTTTTTTTAGATCAGGGTATGCCCCAAGTATTTCCTCAATACACT
>JAEZMP010000487.1 GCA_023442215.1 Pseudomonadota bacterium | reverse complement strand
CGGCATGGCAGGTGCTGCAGGCGCTCGTGATCATCCATGTGCGCGTAGCGCCTATTATCGTCTCGCTCGCGGGCTTTCTTACGCTTTCGGGCATCAACCTCCTGATCATGTCGCGCCCCGGCGGCGTCGCGCCGGACTGGATGATGAGTCGGGGCGGCGGGCTGCAATCGAGCGTGTTCTCGCCGATCTTCTTCCTCGTGGTCGCCGCTCTGGCGCTGTGGGCCGTGGTGTCGCGCACCGGCTTCCACACTCAGCTTCGCATGGTCGGCAGCGACGAGCGGATGGCCTACACCAGCGGCGTCCGGATCGATCTCGTCCGCCTGCTCGCCCATGTGCTCGGCGGCGTCTTCGTCGGCCTCGCGGCCATCGCCTACACGGCCCTGATCTCCTCCGGCGATCCGACCCAGGGCTCCACCTACACCCTGCAGGCCGTGACGGCCGTGGTGCTCGGCGGCGCGAGCCTCTCGGGCGGTCGCGGCGGCGCGATCGGCTCGCTGCTCGGCGCGCTCAACATGTTCCTGATCTCCTACCTGCTCGGCACGTTCAATTTCGGCACGATGTCCGGCTTCGTGACGCAGATGGCATTCGGCCTGATCCTGGTCGCCTCCCTGCTCGTCAACGTGTTCACGGCCGGCCGTCCGGCCGCCGCCTGAGGGAGGGCGCAATGTCCATCGCAACCAATGCCGCGGAGCCGCTCGGCCGGCGCGGCGCATCCCTCGACCGGGCGATCGTCATCGGCCTCGCCATGCTCATGGTTCTGGTGCTGGCCGGCAGCCTGCTCGTGCCCGGCTTCCTGTCCGTGCAGAACACGCGCTCGATCCTGCTGCTCGCGGCGTTCCTCGGCATCGCCTCGCTCGGCCAGACGCTGGTGGCGCTGCTCGGCGCCCTCGACCTTTCGATTCCCTACGTCATCGGCGCGGCGAACATTCTGCTGCCGGCGATGATGGTGGCGGGTCTGCCGCCTGCGGCGGCGATCGCTGTCGTCGCGGCCCTCGGGCTTGCCTGCGGCATGGTCAACGGCCTGCTCAGCTATCGCCTCCAGGGCCAGGCGCTCATCATGTCGCTCGGCTTCGGCTTTGCCGTCGTCGGGGCGGCGCAGATATGGACGTCCATCGGCTCGCAGTTCGGCGGCACCGTGTTCGCTCAGATTCCCGGCTGGCTGCGCAACCTCGCGGCCTTCAACGGCACCACGTTCGGCCTGCCGGTGCCGCCGGTCATTCCGATCTGGATCGGCATCGCCATCATTGCGATCTGGGGCATGGGAAACACCTGGTTCGGCCGCGGCGTCTATGCGCTCGGCGGCAGCCGCGTGGCGGCATCGCGGCTGCAGATTTCCGAACTGCGCACTTGGATATTGGTGCACGGCATCTCCGGGCTGATGTCGGCGATTACCGGCATGCTGCTGCTCGGCTTCTCCGGCGGCGGCTTCGTCGGGGTCGGCGATCCCTACCTCTTCACCACGGTCGCCGCCGTGGTCATCGGCGGGACGTCGCTGCTCGGCGGCTCCGGCGGCTACGGGGCGACGGTGCTCGGCGTGCTCGTTCTGACGGTGCTGACGTCGCTTCTTGTCGGACTGGGCTTGAGCTTTGCCGCTCAGCAGGCCGTTATCGGGCTTACAATCGTGCCGATGGTCGCGATCTATGCCCGCGCCCCGCACATCCGCAACCAGATCTAGAGGACATCGCCGTGACTGCGCTCGCCAACCCCTCCCTGCTCGACCGGCTGTCCAATCGCACGCTGCTGCGAGACCAGGCGTTCTATGGCGGCGAATGGCGCGATGCCCTGAACGGAGCGCGGTTCGACGTCACCAATCCCTCGACCGGCGAAGTTCTGGCGCGCGTCGCCGACACCGGGCTTGAGGACATCCGCAGCGCCATCGATTTCGCGGAGACGGCCCAGAAGGACTGGGCAGCGGCGACCGGCAAGGAACGCGCGGCGGTGCTGCGCCGGTTCTTCGATCTGGTGATGGCCAATATCGACGATCTCGCCGTGATTCTGACGGCCGAGATGGGAAAGCCGCTTTCCGAGGCGAAGGGCGAGATCGCCTATGGCGCGTCCTATCTCGAGTGGTTCGGCGAGGAAGCCAAGCGCGTCTACGGCGACACCATTCCAGGACATCAGCGCGACAAGCGGATCGTCGTCGTCAAGCAGCCCGTCGGAGTCGTCGCGGCGATCACGCCCTGGAACTTTCCGTCCGCGATGCCATGCCGCAAGTTCGCGCCGGCGCTCGCGGCCGGTTGTGCCATCGTGTTCAAGCCGGCGATGGAAACCCCGCTCTCGGCTCTGGCGCTGGCTCATCTCGGCGAGGAAGCCGGCCTGCCCAAGGGGCTTCTCAGCGTGCTGCCGACATCGCGGTCCCGTGTGTTCGGCGACGAGGTCTGCTCCAATCCGATCGTGAAGAAGCTGACCTTCACGGGCTCGACGGAGGTCGGCCGCACCCTGATGGCCCAGGGCGCGCAGAAGATCATGAAGCTCAGCCTGGAGCTCGGCGGCAATGCGCCCTTCATCGTGTTCGATGACGCCGACCTCGACGAGGCGGTTCAGGGAGCCATGGTCTCCAAGTTCCGCAACAACGGCCAGACCTGCGTCTGCGCCAATCGCATCTATGCCCAGGCCGGCATCTACGATGCCTTCATCAAGAAGCTGTCGGCCGCGGTCGAGACGCTCAAGGTCGGTGATGGCTTCGACCCCGACACCGTGCTCGGTCCGCTCATCAGCACGCGGGCGAAAGCCAAGCTCGACGACCATATCGCCGATGCGCTGTCGCTCGGCGCCGAGATCGTCATCGGTGGCGAAGGCCATGAATTCGGTGGCACCTTCGTTCGTCCCACGGTGTTGAAGGGTGTGACGCCGGCCATGAAGGTGGCGCGGGAGGAGACGTTCGCACCGCTCGCCCCCGTGTTCCGCTTCGAGACGGAAGAGCAGGTCATCGCCATGGCCAACGATACCG
>JAEZMP010000468.1 GCA_023442215.1 Pseudomonadota bacterium | reverse complement strand
GATCGGCGTGGCGGGCTTCCTCGGCTGTCTCGTCGATCCCGGCGGCTCCTGGCGCCGCCGGTTCCTCACCATGGGCGGCTTCGCCGTGCTGGCGGCGCTCGTCTGCTGGCTCGGCTACTTCGCGAGCCTTTCGCCCTATGCCGCCGTTCCCGTGGCCTTTCTCGGCGCGTTCGTACTCTCCTATGCCATGGTGTTCGGCGCGGCCACGACCTCGCTCGGGCTGATGCTGACGATCGAGCTGATGATCTTCCTCGGCACGCCCATGCCGGGACCGGGCGAAGTCGCGCTGGCCAGCCTCTGCGCGCTGATCGGTGGCTTGTGGGCGATACTCGTCACGCTCGTCGTCTGGAACACCCCGCCGGACACGCCGGCGCGGGGGGCCACAGCCATCGTCTGGCAGAAGCTCGCGGAGCTCACCGACGACCTTGCCGGGCGCTACCGTGCCGGCGCGAACGCGGCCGCCTGGGCAAGCCTTCCGTCGGACCGCTGGGCGCCGGTGCGTGCCGCCATCGAGGACGCCCGCACCGCGCTCGCCGCCGTCAGGCGCACGCGCTCCGGCCCCACCGAACGCAGCCTCGTGCTCCTGGTGCTCCTGTCCGATGCCGAAGAGTGCTTCAAGCTCGCGTGCGCTCTCTCCGGCACGCTGGAGCAACTCGGCGCAGCGGAACCCGGCGCACCGCGCAGACCGATTCTCGACGGGCTCGCGGCGTTGACCGAGGATATGCGCGCCATCGCCGAGGCGCTCGAACGGATGCGCACGAACGGCTCCGTCGCGGCCCTCGGCGCCGAACAGCGCGAGGAAGCGCTGCGCCGCCTGCGGCAGGCGACCGCCGCCATCGGCCGCGGCAGCGGCGTCGCCGTGGCTGATGGATCGCCCCAGGCGGTACAGGCCGCCCTGCTGTTCCGCGAACTCGGCCAGGCTCTGGAGGATGCGGGCGGCGCCCGTCCCGCCGGACGCGGCACCAACGACCTCGCCGAGGCCATCTGGCGGCAGAACGCGCAGTTTCATTTCGGCGAGATCGGCGAGACCCTGCGCACGAACTTCACCGTCCGCGCGGTCGCTTTCCGCCATTCGGTGCGCGTGGCCGTCGGCGCCACGGCAGCCTATGTGCTCAGCGGCCTGTTGCTGCTGAATCACGGCTACTGGCTGTCGATTACCACGGTGCTGATCCTGCAACCCCACATCGCCAGCACATGGCGCAGGATGCTCGACCGCATCGCCGGCACGGTCACAGGCTCGGTCGTGGCGGCGGTGCTGCTCGCCACCATCTCGACGCCGATGGACATCGCGCTTCTTGTCTTCCCGTTCCTCGCGGTGGCCGTGCTGCTGCGCGGCATCGGCTACGCCTTCTACGTGTTCGCGATGACGGTCGGCTTCCTGCTGATCGCCGACCTGTTCATCCCAAGCGGGATGGCACCGTGGACGCTGGCACTGGTGCGGGTGGAGAACAGTTTCCTCGGGGCGGCGCTGGCGCTGCTCGTCGCATTCGCGATCTGGCCGAACTGGGAGGAGCGCGGCCTGCCGCGGGCCATCGCCAACTCGCTGCGTGCCGCCTCCGCGTTTCTGTCCGCCGCACTCGCGAGCCGGACCGTGGACGCCGAGCGCCACGTCGACCTCGCGACGCTGCAGCGGGAGTGCGGGCTCGCCAACAACAATTCGGAAGCGAAATTGCAGCGGCTCGTCAGCGAGCCTCGGCTGAAGCCCTCCCCGGCGATTGCGCCGGCCATGGCGATGGTGATCGCGCTTCGGCGCTTGACCGGGCTCGCGATCGAGCTCGACAACCTGCCCGAGGCCGCCTTCGCCGGCGAGGAACGCCAGGCCGTGATCGCGGACGCCCGGCGGTGGATCGAGCAATCGCTCGGGGCGATCGCCGGCGCGCTCGAAGGCGAAAGCGCCTATCGGCCGCCGGCACCGCTGCCCGCCCATGTCGCGGACGCCGCGCTCAGCGACGCCGAGGGCGCGGGCTGCGGGCCTGAAGATTTGCTGCTGACGATCTTCGAGCGGATCGAGCGCCAGATCGTCGCGATCGGGGACAATGCCGCGTCTTTCCTCGCCGTGACCGAGAGCACAACCCGCGGGTCTCTGCGCGCGGCCGCCGACTGACGGCAAATCCGGGCGTTGGCGCGCGGCCGCGCATCCTGCCAAAGGCGTGCTTGCCGCCGCCGTCTCCTTCGCATTAGAACAGCTCGCGTTTCACCCCCCGCGCCGACGCGCCCGCGCCGCGCCGCGATGTCTGGTGTCGCGGTCCCCGCAGCCCCGAGCCCGAGGCAGCCCGGTTCCGTGGCGATGGAGCTGCCGCCATGACCGTTCACGATGTTCCCGAGCCGGAATTCAGCTACAAGCCGCTGTTCTCCTATGGCGCGGACCCGACGCCCTACCGCAAGCTGACGAGCGACCATGTGCGCGTCGAACGCTTCGGCGACCGGGACGTCGTGGTGGTGGAGCGCGAAGGCCTGCGCCTCCTCGCCGAGGCGGCGATGTCGGACATCAACCACCTGCTGCGCCCGTCGCATCTCGACCAGCTGGCGAAGATCCTCGAGGACCCCGAGGCGACCTCGAACGACCGGTTCGTCGCCTACGATCTCCTGAAGAACGCCAACATCGCCGCCGGCGGCGTGCTGCCGATGTGCCAGGACACCGGCACCGCCATCGTGATGGGCAAGAAGGGCCGGCTGATCTGGACCGACGGCGGCGACGAAACCGCCCTCGCCGAAGGCATCCGGGACGCCTACCACAAGAAGAACCTGCGCTACAGCCAGCTTGCACCGCTGTCGATGTACGAGGAGCGCAACACCCGCTCCAACCTTCCGGCCCAGATCGAGCTCTATGCCGAGGGCGAAGACGCCTACAAGTTCCTGTTCATGGCCAAGGGCGGTGGCTCGGCCAACAAGACGTATCTGTTCCAGGGCGTGCCGTCGCTGCTGAACCCGGAGCGCCTGCTGCCGTTCCTGAAGGAGAAGATTCTCACCCTCGGCACGGCGGCGTGCCCGCCCTATCACCTTGCGATCGTCATCGGCGGCACCTCGGCCGAGTTGAACCTGAAGACGGTGAAGCTCGCATCCGCGCGCTATCTCGACGAACTGCCGACGGAAGGCTCGGAGGACGGCGGCGCCTTCCGCGATCTCGCGATGGAAGCCGAGATCCACAAGATGACCCAGCAGCTCGGGGTCGGCGCGCAGTTCGGCGGAAAGTATTTCTGCCACGATGTCCGCGTCATTCGCCTGCCCCGCCACGGTGCCAGCCTGCCGATCGGGCTCGGTGTCTCCTGCTCGGCCGATCGCCAGGCCAAAGCGAAAATCACCCGCGACGGCATCTATCTGGAAGCGCTGGAGACCAATCCCGCCCGCCACATGCCGGAAGTCGACGAGGCGAGCCTCGGCGGCGACGTGGTGAAGATCGACCTGACGCGGCCGATGGCGGAGATTCTCGCGGAGCTGACGAAGCACCCGATCAAGACGCGCCTGTCTCTGACGGGGCCGATGATCGTGGCGCGCGATCTGGCGCACGCCAAGCTGCGCGAGCGGCTGGAACGCGGCGAGCCGCTGCCGGACTATTTCAAGAACCACCCGATCTATTATGCCGGCCCTGCGAAGACCCCCGAGGGCTATGCCTCCGGCTCGTTCGGCCCGACCACCGCCGGCCGCATGGACGCCTATGTCGACCAGTTCCAGGCTGCCGGCGGCTCGATGGTGATGCTCGCCAAGGGCAACCGCTCCGCGGCGGTTCGCGATGCGTGCGCACGGCACGGCGGCTTCTATCTCGGCTCCATCGGCGGGCCGGCGGCACGCCTCGCCCAGGACTGCATCAAGAAGGTCGAGGTCGTGGAATATGCCGAACTCGGCATGGAGGCGATCTGGCGCATCGAAGTCGTGGACTTCCCGGCCTTCATCGTCGTCGACGACAAGGGCAACGACTTCTTCAAGGCGCTCAATCTCGGCTGACGAGGGCCAGTGCGATGACGGACGGGGCGAAACCGAAGCGCCCGCCCCTTCCGTCAGCGATGGCGCGACAGTCCCGCGGCCTCGATCTCGGCGATATAGTCCGCCATCAGGCGCCCCTGGTCGCGACCGAACTCGCGTAGCAGCCGCCACGTGAAGATGCCGGTCGAATGGCCGTCCGCAAAGACGAGCCGGACGGCGTAGTTGCCGACCGGCTCGATTCTCGTGATCGTGATCTCCGCCATGCCGGGCACGAGCTTGCGCTCGGACGGTCCGTGGCCCTGCACCTCGGCAGACGGAGAGCGCACGCGAAGAAGCTCGGCCGGGATGGCGAAGCTCGCGCCGTCCTCGAACGTCACGGCAAGGGTCCGCTTGTCCTGCTTGAGGCGAATCTCCGTCGGCCAGACGTCTGCCTTCGTCCCGCTCGTCATGAGCGCACCTCCGTTCGGTTGCCTCTGCGATTCCGCGCCCGCGAAAGGGGCGCGCTTTCGGCGAAAGACGTTCGATCTGGCAAAGGCGGCGCGTGCGGCGTCGGTTTCGCCCTTGCCGCCCTTCTGTGGGATGCCAATATCACCGCGTAGGGGCAAGGACCAGCCGCGCGACCGGAAGCCGAGCGCCCGACACCGCATCCCCGCTCGCCCGGCCGCTCCGTGTACCGGCTCCGGGTGACGTTCGACCACGCAAGGTGATTGGCTCGGATTCGATGGCGACCCTCCTCTCGAACCCACCCCTCGCGATGTCCCAGGCGGGCCGGCAGTCCGGTGACGCGCTGATCGACCCGTTCAGCCGCCGGATTTCCTATCTGCGGGTATCGGTCACCGACCGCTGCGACTTCCGCTGCGTCTATTGCATGGCGGAGGACATGACCTTCCTGCCGCGCCGGGAGTTGCTGACGCTGGAGGAACTCGACCGGCTGTGCTCGGCCTTTGTCGGCCTCGGCGTGCGCAAGCTCCGGATCACCGGCGGCGAGCCGCTGGTGCGCAAGAACGTCATGAGCCTGTTCCGCGGGCTTTCGCGGCATCTCGTTTCCGGCGCGCTCGAAGAGCTGACGCTCACCACCAACGGCTCGCGGCTCGCGCATCATGCGGCGGAACTGGCGGATATCGGCGTCCGCCGCATCAATGTCTCGCTCGATACGCTCGATGCCGGACGCTTCCGCGAGCTGACGCGGCGCGGCGACCTCGGCGTGGTGCTGGACGGGATCAAGGCCGCGGAAGCCGCCGGGCTGCGGATCAAGATCAATGCCGTTGCGCTCAAGGGCATCAACGAGCACGAGATCGAGGACCTGATGCTCTGGTGTCACGACCGCGGTCATGACCTGACCCTGATCGAGACGATGCCGCTCGGCGAGGTCGTCACCGACCGCACCGACCAGTACCTGCCGCTCGACCTCGTCCGCGAACGGCTTTCGCAGCGCTACACGCTTACCGATCTCACGATGCGGACCGGTGGCCCCGCCCGGTATGTGCGCGTGGAGGAAACCGGCGGCCGGATCGGCTTCATCACGCCGATGACGCATAATTTCTGCGAGGCGTGCAACCGGGTGCGCGTGACGTGCACCGGCACGCTGTTCATGTGCCTCGGCCAGGAGGACGCCGCGGACCTGCGCGCGCCGCTGCGCGGCTCGGAGAGCGATGAGGCGCTGCGCCATGCCATCGTCGAGGCCATCGCCCGCAAGCCGAAGGGTCACGACTTCGTCATCGACCGCAACAGCCGTCCGAGCCTTTCGCGCCACATGTCGATGACGGGCGGCTGAGCACGCGCGTCTGCCGAGCGGGCCTCTGGCCCCTCGCCGCGCCGATCGTTCTCGGCGCCGCACCCTTACCAGTTGCTCTGCAGCTTTTCCCAGCCGTTGGTCGCAGTCAGCGTCAGCACCGCTGCCTCCATCGTCTTCTTGTCGCGATAGCCGTGGGTCCAGGAGCCGGAGAGCAGGAAGATCGTGCCCATGGCGGCCAGGCAGCCGCCGCGGGCTGAAGCGACGATTTCCCGGCTGACGCGTTCCTTGGGCCGCGTCTCGCCCAGGATCTTGGATTTCAGCTTCTTGCCCACGGAATGGAACATCTTTCCGATCCCGACGACGCCGAGGGTTCCGACCGACAGCGCGACGACACCGACATTCCGTTCCTTCTTGTCGATGATGTATTGGATGTTACCCGCGCACTTCCCGCACTCGCAATAATAGGTCGTCCTGTTGCGAATGGTCGATCGCGCGTCGTCCCGCAGCGTGTAGAGGTCGAACACCTTTCCGGCCTGGACCGCCACCGTCGTGACGCCGATCCATGCCGACAGGGCCGCGCCCAGCGGCGCGATCGTGACGGTGTGGCCAGCCATCATCACCGAACTTCTGATGCCGTATTCGACATGGGCGACGGCATTCACCGCAGCGGGCACGCCCGTCGTGACAGCGAACTGGGCCGTCTTCTTGGCGTAGGTCGCCGCCTTGTCGGATACCGGCACGGAGGAAGGACGCGTAGGCGTGTTGAGGCGGCCAAGCTCCCGGCGCTGGTCTTCCTCGCTCCAGAAGCCGATCCTGTTGCGGCCGGCCGTCTGTCCGGCGAGGATCGCCGAGAGTTCCTCGAGTTGCTCCGGTGTAGGAAGGCCCATGGCTCTCTCCCGTCGGTTCTTGTTCTTCTTGCCCGAGGCCGGTGATCGTCAGCGGCCTCGGGTCCTCGTTAAAGATCGGCTTACGAGCTCTTCGTGGTGGCCATGTCGTAGGACACGGTGACCGGCGAACCGGCCTTGTTCTTGTCGTCGTAGGGGACGAACTTGAACTCGAGCTTGGTGAAGCTGATCGAGAACGACTCGGTCGGGCGATCACCGCTCGACGAAACCGAGTAGGACGAGATCAGCGCGTTGGTCAGCGTGTAGGTCGCGTAGGTCACGCCCGGGCTGCCGGTGGTGACGAGATCGATCTTCACGGTCTTGCCGGCATTGCCGGTGCAGGACTCGGTGAACAGCTTCGGCGATGCCGCGTCGAACATTTTCACGATCGACACTTCGCTGATCGACGGCTCCGAGGCTTCGCGGTTATTAGACGAGCCGGAGACGGTGGAGATGCCGCGACCGACGCCCCAGGACATCGACAGCACGTCGATCCACTTCTTGTGATCCTGCTGGGTCGCCTCGCCCTGAATACCATCGTAGTTCAGATAGACAGCCATAAGTCACCTGTGCGTGAACGTCGGGGGCGCTTCCATCGCCGCCCCTCTTTCGCCGTTCTGATCTCATCTCCGCCTTAAATCCAGTGAATTTTTGGTAATGTAACACAGTTACACTTTCTTTCCATACGATTTCATCAACGAACACATACGGATCGCATTAATTAAATATGACTATTTATAGACAGAATAGTAATCATTAAAGATGATGGAGACGGATATTATCGATTTCCATGCCACGCACGCGCCGTCGATCATCGAGATGTGACGCTGCCGCAGCTCGTTCAGGCCCGTGGATACGACCGATCAACGCTGCCCATAATCCTTGCGTCCGGCGAGTGCCGGCGAACAAGTCGATCCGGACGATGGGGTCTGCTTCAAACGGACTGCGGCACCAGCATGGAAAGCTTGAGGTCCGGACGGCCGCCGATGGCGCCGCCGAGCGTCCAGGTGACCTGTTCCGCCCGGATGAAGCCATCCAGCGGATGCTCGAAGGTGCGCTCGCCGCCGTCACGGCCGAGAACGTCCTGCGCCGCCCAGAGCCGCGCGAACAGCGGGCTCGCGACCGTCAGTTCCTCCACCAGCCCATCCATCGCATCATCGGCCATGTGGCGGCTGTAGTCGGCGCGGAATTCCGCGAGAACGCGCGCCGCGCGGCGCTCGAAGTCCCGGATCAGTTGCCGCGAGGCCGGCGACAGGAAGATATACCGCAGCAGGTTGCGATCGTGATCGCCATCGAGCCAGCCGACGAACAGCCGCGCCGCAGGCGCATTCCACGCGCATGCATCGCAACGCCCGTTGAGGACATAAGCCGGCACCGAGATCGCGTCCACGGCGCGTTGGATCGATGGCGGCAGGGCATCGTCGGCAGGATGACCGCTCACCGGATCGCGCTTGCCGGCGAGTTCGAACAGGTAGGCCCGCTCCGCCCGTCCAAGCTTGAGGGCGGCGGCCAGGCGCGACAGCGCGGCCACGCCAAGCGACATTTCGCGGCCCTGCTCGATCCACGTGCACCAAGTCGTGCTCATCCCGCAGAGCCGGGCAAGCTCCTCCCGCCGCAATCCGGGCGTGCGACGCCGCTCGCCGAGCGGGAGGCCGACATCGGCGGGACTCAACCGGGCACGATGGGCGCGGACGAAGGCTCCAAGCGCCCGGCGGGACGTGACGACGGGATCCATGGTGGCAAATATACCAGGATAAGTTTGGATCTGTTACCAGTTATCGCGCGCCGGTAACCCTGTCGAGGTTCACGGGACGCTGCGGCTGTCGGCCAAGCGCCGACACTGGAATGCCCGGCTTTTCGCCGGGACCACGAATCCGCTCCATCTCCGTGCTCAAGCCTCGAAGCGGCCGCCGACACAGCGTCGGGCCGCCCATGCCAGGGAGACGCCACGATGGCGAAGACCAATCACCTGACGCTGGTCGACGACCAGTTCGGCCCCCAGGCCGCCGCCTACGTGGCGAGCGCCGTTCACGCTGCCGGCGAGGATCTGGCCGCGCTCCATGCG
>JAEZMP010000449.1 GCA_023442215.1 Pseudomonadota bacterium | reverse complement strand
GGCTAAGCGTGCGGCAGGACCGTGGGCGATGCGCTTCGCCCTCGCCGACGCCGGGCTGGCAGCAGCCGATGCGGTGGCGGCGATGCACGAGGACGACCGCGAAGGCCTTGCCGCCGTGGTCGAGGCCGTCCGTCTCCACACCCTGCCGCCCTTCATCGATGCCGGCCCGTTCGCGGCCGTGCCGAGATCGGATGCGGCCGGCGGACCTGTTCGGCTGATCGCGGTCGGCATGATGCGGCCGGGCGACAAGGTCGCCTCCTACCGCGTGCTGGCGGACGCGCTCGGCCGGCTGGGAGACCGATCCTGGCACCTGACGGTCGTCGGCGACGGACCGGCGCGCGACGAGGTCCGTGCCCTGTTTCCGCCGGACCGGGTGCGCTTCGCCGGCGCCGTTTCGCCGGCTGCCCTGCCGTCGCTCTACGGCGCGGCGGATATCAAGGTCTGGCCGGCGATCAACGAGGCCTACGGGCTCGTGCTGCTGGAGGCCCAGGCGGCAGGGCTTCCGGTGGTTGCCGGCGACCGTGACGGCGTCGCCGCCATCGTCCGCCCGGGCGAGACCGGACTGCTGGCCGCCGAGGGCGATGCGGCGGGTTTTGCCGCGGCGCTCGCCACCCTCATCGACGACGGCGCCCTGCGCCGCCGCATGGGAGAGGCGGCACGTCGCCATGTGCTCGCCCGCCACGACCTTGCCGCCGGGCGGGCCGGGCTCGCGGCCCTGCTCGCCGGCGCGGCGGCGGTTCACGGCGAGAGAACGGCGCGCGCGGAGCAACGGCCATGAAGGCGCTCATCCACGTCCAGCACCTGCTCGGCACCGGACATGCGGTCCGCGCCGCGGCAATCGGCCGGGCGCTCGCCGCAGAGGGCATCGACGTCACCCTCGTTACCGGCAACCGCCTGCCGCCGACGCTCGACACCGGCGGCCTCGCGATCGAGCGGCTTGCGCCGGCCCGGGCGGCCGACGCGAGCTTCGCCCGCATCCTGAACGAGGCCGGCGAACCCGTCGACGACGCATGGCGGGCGGAGCGCGTCCGCGCGCTCGCCGCCATCGCCCGCCGGATCGCGCCCGACATCCTCGTGACCGAAACCTTTCCGTTCGGCCGCCGGCAGTTCGCCTTCGAACTCATCCCGCTGATCGACACCGTCCGCGCCGCCCGGCCGGGCGCGCTGGTCGCCTCCTCCGTGCGCGACATCCTGGTGCGCAAGGAGGATCCGGCCAAGGAACGCGTCATGGGCGAGACGGCGGCCAGCCTCTACGATCTGGTGCTGGTGCACTCTGACCCGTCGTTCGTGCGCCTCGAAGACAGCTTTCCGTTCACAGGCGAGATCGCGCACCTCATCCGCTACACCGGGTTCGTCCACACGCCGTCGACGCTGGAACCGGCGGGCGAGGACGGACGCGACGAGGTGGTGGTCTCGTGCGGCGGCGGGCCGGTGGGCGGGCGGCTGATCGAGGCCGCGTTCGGCGCGCGCGCGCTGTCCCGGCAGGCAGGCGCCGCGACGTGGCGCATTCTCGTCGGCCATGAACACGGCGGGGCGACACTCCGGGCGCTGCAGGCACGGGCCGGCGCCGGCACGATCGTCGAACCGGCGCGTCCGGACTTTGCGCGGATGCTGCACCGGGCCCGGCTCTCAGTCAGCCAGGCCGGCTATAACACGGTGCTCGACGTGCTCGCCGCCGGCTGCGCCGCCGTGCTGGTGCCGTTCGCGGAAGGCCGCGAGACCGAACAGAGCCAGCGCGCGCAGTTGCTTGCCGCCCGCGGGCGCGCGACGGTGCTTGGCGAGGCGGAGGTCGATTCCGCCAGCCTCGCCGCCGCCTGCGATGCCGCCATCGCCGCCGGCCGTCCGCCCGCGACGACCGTGGACACCGAAGGCGCCCTGCACAGCGCCGCCATTCTGATCGAAGCCGCACGGAAGCCGAGATGACGGATGCACTGCCTGCCACGCCCGCCGAATTCGCGGCCGGCTTCCGCGCCCTGCTCGACGAAACGGCGGCGGCGGGGCGCACCGTCTCTTTCTGGTGGCGCGACGACGATGCCGTGGAGCCGACGCCGGCTCTGGAGCGGCTGATCGGCATCGCGGAGCGTCATGGCGTGCCGCTGGCGCTCGCGGTCATCCCCGCCGGGGCGACCGAGGCGCTCGGCGCGAGGGTCGGGCGCGCGCGGAACACGTTCGCGATCCAGCATGGCTGGAGCCATACCAACCACCAGGCGGCCGGTAGCCGCGCGGCCGAACTCGGCGACGCCCGGCCCGCGGATGCGGTGCTCGCGGAACTCGCCGCCGGCCGGGAGCGGCTGGAGGCCTTGTTTCCACGGCGGTTCCTGCCGGTCCTGACGCCGCCCTGGAACCGCATCGCCCCCGCCGTCGCCGAGCGGCGGCACGAGGCGGGACTGCCCGGCCTTTCCGCCTTCGGTGCGCTCGACGGCGCGCCGGCCCGGATCGACACGCACATCGACCCGATCGCCTGGCGCATCGACCGGGGCTATATCGGCGACGCCAAGGCGCTTGCCATCGCCCGCGAGCAGATCGCGGCGCGGCGGGATTCGGCGGCGCCCATCGGCCTCCTCACCCATCACCTCGCCCATGACGATGCCGTGTGGGCTTTCGTGGAGGCGTTCGTCGCCGTCGCCGCCTCCCACCCGGCCGCGCGCTGGCCGGACCTGCCGGCGCTGTTCGGGGCATAGCCGGGCATGCGGCTGGACGGCCCGGCTTCAGCCGGCGGCGCCTGGCCGACGCCGGGCGGGATTGCGCCGGACCGGCCGTTGTGGTCGATGGTGCTCCGCTGATTTCCTCCAACGCATACAGGTAACCGGGCCATGGCCCTCGATCCGGCACTACTCGGCGCGGAGACCCTGACGGTCGGCCGCACCACCCTCGCCGCGTGGACCATCGCCGCCGTGGCGACGGCGGGTGTGATCGTCCGCCCTTGGCGGTTGCCCGAGGCGATCTGGGCCGCTGCCGGGGCGCTGCTCCTGGTGCTGCTTGGCCTTCTGCCCGCCGACGACGCGCTCGCCGGCATCCTCAAGGGCACCGACGTCTACCTGTTCCTGATCGGCATGATGGTGCTGGCGGAACTGGCACGGCAGGAAAAGCTGTTTGACTGGCTGGCGACGGTTGCGGTGCGCCACGCCAAAGGCTCCGGCCGCCGGCTGTTCGCCCTCGTTTACGGCGTCGGAATCGTCGTGACGGTGCTCCTGTCGAACGACGCGACCGCGGTGGTGCTGACGCCGGCGGTCTATGCGGCCGCGCGGGCGGCCGGCGCGCCGGCACTGCCCTATCTGTTCGTCTGTGCGTTCATCGCCAACGCGGCGAGCTTCGTGCTGCCGATCTCCAACCCGGCGAACCTCGTCATCTTCGGCGACCGGATGCCGCCGCTCGCGACCTGGCTCGCGACCTTCACCCTGCCCTCGATCGCGGCGATCGCGCTCACCTATGTGGCGCTGCGGCTGATGCTGAGGCGCAGCATTCCCGCCACGCTGGCGGCGACCGTGCCGGAGACCCGCCTGACGCGGGAAGGCCGGCTGGCGGCGATCGGCATCGGCTGCACGGCGCTCGTGCTCATCGCCGCCTCCGCCCTCGGCTGGGAACTCGGCCTGCCGACCTTCCTCGCCGGCGTCGGGACCGCAACGGCGATCCTCGCGGTCGGCGGGCGCTCGCCGCTGCCGGTGCTCAGGCACGTCTCCTGGAGCGTGCTGCCGCTGGTGGCCGGGCTGTTCGTGCTGGTCGAGGCCCTGCAGAAGACCGGCGTGATCGGACTTCTGGCGAACGTCGTCGCGCATTTCGCGGCCGAATCCATCGCGTGGACCGCCGCCGGTGCAGGCATCGCCGTCGCCATCGCCTCGAACCTGATGAACAACCTGCCGGTCGGCCTGATCGCCGGCTCGACGGCAGCGGCGGTGGGGCTGCACGACCACATCGCCGGCGCGGTGCTGATCGCGGTCGATCTCGGCCCGAACCTGTCGGTGACGGGCTCGCTCGCCACCATCCTGTGGCTGACCGCCCTCAGGCGCGAAGGCGAGCATGTCGGCGCGTGGCAGTTCCTCAAGCTCGGCCTCGTGGTGATGCCGCCGGCGCTCGCCGGCGCGCTGATCGCCCACGCCCTGACGGCGCCCTGAGAGCGCGTCCGATCGGATCGCCTCCGGCCGGACGAAACGCGCCGGCTTCGTGGGGCTTTCGGCACATCCCGTGCCGTTCGGAACGCGCCGAAACGGACGGGACAGCCCGAAGCGTGCCCCAGCCGACTACTTGTAGGGGTCGGCCGCGTCGCGCATGCCGTCGCCGAGGAAGTTGAACGCGAGCACGACGATGATCACGGGGATCGTCGGCGCCATCAGCCACGGGTAGACGGTCACCGCCGTGATGTTCTGCGCCTCGTTCAGCATCACGCCCCAGCTCACCGCCGGGCGCCGCAGGCCGAGACCCAGGAACGACAGAGCCGTCTCGCCGAGGATCATGCCCGGGATCGCCAGCGTGGCGGAGGCGATGATGTGGCTGGTGAAGCCCGGGAGCAGGTGGCGCACGATGATGCGGCTGGGCGAGGCCCCCATCATCACGGCCGCGCGGGCATAGTCCTCCTCGCGCAGCGCGAGGAGCTTGGAGCGCACCGCGCGGGCAAGGCTCGGCCAGTCGAGCAGACCGAGGATGACGGTGATGCCGAGATAGATCAGCACCGGGCTCCACGTCACCGGCAGGGCGGCCGACAGCGCCATCCACAACGGCAGTTCGGGAAGCGAGCGCATGATCTCGATCAGGCGCTGGATGGCAGTATCGACGAAGCCGCCGAAGAACCCGGCGATGCCGCCGAAGAACATGCCGAGCACGATGGAGATGGCGACGCCGACGAGGCC
>JAEZMP010000440.1 GCA_023442215.1 Pseudomonadota bacterium | reverse complement strand
CCACGGCACGTAACGGAGCATCCGGGCGAGGGCCTCGAGGGCGAGGTCGAGGGCCGTGCGGTCGTCGTCGGCGGGCACGATTTCGTCTGCGGCCGCATCGGTGCCGGGGGGACGCCGCCGCCCGCTTTTGCGCCCGGGGCGGTTCTGGTGGCGCTGGCCGTGGACGGACGGCTGGCAGGCCACCTCGTGATGGCGGATCCGCTCCGGCCCGGCATCGGTGGCGTGATCGACGGGCTGCGCCGGCGGGGCATCGAGCGGATCCTGCTCGCGACCGGTGATCGCCGCGAGGTCGCGGAACGGGTGACGGAGGGCCTCGGGCTCGACGGCATCCGCGCCGGACTGACGCCGGACCAGAAGGTGCTGCTGGTTCTGACCGAGCACAAGCGCGGGCCGGTGATGATGGTGGGCGACGGCGTGAACGATGCCCCTGCGCTGGCGGCGGCCGATATCGGCGTGGCGATGGGCGCTCGCGGGGCGGCCGCCTCGGCGGAGGCGGCGGACGTGGTTCTGCTCGTCGACCGCATCGACCGGCTCGGCCTCGGGCTTGCCATCGCCCGCGGCGCGCGGCGCATCGCGCTCGAAAGCGTGGTCGCCGGCATCGGCCTCTCCGTGCTCGGCATGGTCGCCGCCGCGCTCGGCTATCTCACCCCCGTGCAGGGCGCGCTCATCCAGGAGGCGATCGATGTCGCCGTGATCCTGAATGCCTTGCGGGCGCTGCGCCTCGTTCCCGAAGACATTTCCGCCGCCGACCCCCGGGACGATGGACCTGCGGACGGAGGCACCGTTTCAACCGGCCTCTCGCAAGGAAATCAGGCATGAGCCGCCTCTCGCATCCCGAAGTCCACATGGTCCACCGCATCGGGTGGTTGCGCGCCGCCGTGCTGGGCGCGAACGACGGGATCCTCTCCACGTCGAGCCTCGTCGTCGGGGTGGCGGCGGCGGGATCGGGATCCGCGCAGATCCTCGTCGCCGGCTTTGCCGGGCTCGTCGCCGGGGCGATGTCGATGGCGGCGGGCGAATATGTCTCCGTGAGTTCGCAGGCCGACGCCGAGAAGGCGGATCTCGGCCGGGAGCGGAGCGAACTCGCCGCGAGCCCGGAGGCGGAGCTTGAAGAGCTGACCGGCATCTATGTCGCGCGCGGTCTCGACCGGGAACTCGCGGAGCGCGTCGCGGCGCAACTGACCGAGCGGGACGCGCTCGGCGCTCACGCCCGCGACGAACTCGGCATTTCCGACACCGTCGCCGCGCGCCCGGTGCAGGCGGCCGTCGTCTCCGCGCTGACGTTCGCGGCGGGCGCGATCGTGCCGGTTCTGGTGGCGCTCGCCTCACCGGCGAAACGCACGAGCCTGTTCGTCGCCATCGCCACCCTGATCGTCCTCGCCGTTCTCGGCGGCCTCGGCGCCGCGGCCGGCGGGGCGGGAATGGTGCGCGGCGCGGTCCGCGTCACCTTCTGGGGCGCGCTCGCCATGGGTGCGACCGCCATCGTCGGCACGATCTTCGGGGTTCACGCGGGATAGCGGGCGGAAGGGCCGGTGCGCCTCGCCGCGGCGGCCCCCTTCCTCACTGCCCGTCGGGCGGCGTGGTGAAGAACCAGTCGTGCCCCTCCGGGTCGCGGGCCCAATAGGTCCGGCCATAGGGCGCGTCCTCGAGATCGCGGACGATCTCGGCCTTCATCGCCTTCGCGCGGGCTGCATGGGCGTCGACATCGTCGAGATAGACGAACACGCCGGAATGGCGCCGGCCCGTCTCCGCCGGGGTGGCAAGGCCGAACTCGGCGAGTGCGGTGCCGAGCATCACGACCTGACCTTCGAGGGTGATCTCGGCATGGGTACCGCCGGAGGGCGCCTGCAGCAGCAGGCGGCGCTCGAAGCCGAATGCCTTCACCAGCCATTCGACCTCGGCCTCGACATCGCGGCAGAACAGATAGGGGATGATCTCGGCCGCGCGTCGCTGGCGAGGCCCGCCCGTCCCGGCGTCCCGTGTTGCGTCGTTCCCGGACATCGTCGCCTCCCTCCGTCTCCCGTCGCCGGCTCATTGCCGGCCGGCCATGCCCTATGGGTGACCGGCGGAAAGGGCGGGCGCAAGGGAGAGATCGACGGGAGCGCGCTCGCGCGCGGCCGGATTGCGCGGCGGCCCGAGGCCAGCGGCTGGAAAGCCGCGTCTCAGGCGGCCGCGGCGCCGAGGCGGGCGAGGAACAGGGTCGCGACCGTCAGGTCCGCCGTGGTGAGGGGATCGAGATCGCGGGCCCTCAGATCCGCGTCGAAGGCAAGCAGCGCCTCGCGGTGGCGCGTCGGATCGAATGCGGCGCCGGCGCCGAGCAGCCGGCGGGCATCGGCCATCACGCTGCGCGCCGCCTCGGGCCCGTGGGTGCGGACGATGTGGCTGTCCGGAAAGGCGGACATGAAGCCGAGAAACAGGCTCGTGGTGGCGAGCGGGAAGGCATCGGCGGCGGTGTCGGCACTGCGCGCCGCGCGCTTCAGCCCGCGCACCAGGGCCGGAAGGCCGAACACGAACAGGTCGGTGTAGTTCGAGGCATATTGCAGGGCGATGCGGTCGCGGCCGGCTTCGGCCAGCATCGCCTGCTTGAGGGTGAAGCGGCCCTGCACGACGGCGCTGCGGCTCGGCTCCGCCAGCGTCAACGCGCGGCAGGTGTCTTCCGCGTCGCTCCTGTCGAGGTGCGTGAGGACGGTGGAGATGCGCTCGCGCAGCGGGGCGGGCCCAGGCTGCTCGCAGGCGGCCGCGAGGGGCGCGCACAGCAGCAGGATGCCGAGGCCGGTGATCGCGCCGATGCCGGCCCTCGATGCCTCGACGGCATTCAGGATGCGCCGGCCGACCGGCGCGCCCGTCTCGGTGAGCGCGGGAACCGCCGCCTCGGCACTCGACACGACATCGGCGGCCGTCATGCTGCGGCCGTCGGCGGACCGCCGCGCCGTCCCGGGCGTCACGGCCGCGAGTTCGTCCCGGTAGGCAGCGAGCAGCGCTCTGGCAACGACGTCTGTATTCATGACAGCATTCAATCGCATTTAAAGGTATTGAAATCGGACGCGGCGGAAAGCTGGACGGTCGTCAAAATCGAGGATTCAACGCATCCTTCCGCAGGTTGACGCTGAGGCGGCTGCGAATCTCGCGGAAGGCATGGGAAATCATTCACCATCGCGCGAGAGAGATCCACCGCCGCATTGAAGCCCGAGCCAGAATATAGAGGTGGATGTTCTTGTCTCCGCCGACATCTGTTGCAGAAAGGCGCCGCCATGCCCGCAGAGCCCAACGATACCCTCCTGGACGAGAACGAAATCGCCCGCCTGATCGCCACCACGCTGCCGCGATGGCGGCACGAGGACGGCACGATCCGCCGCACGTTCCGGACCGCCGGGTGGCCGGCGACGATCATGGTCGTGAACGCTGTCGCCCACCTTGCGGAAGCTGCGTGGCACCATCCCGATCTCGCCGTCTCCTATGCCGCAGTCGAAGTGAGGCTCTCGACGCATTCCGCCGGCGGTGTCACGGCCAAGGATGTCGCGCTCGCCGCGCGGATCGAGGACGTGATCGGCTGGCAGCCCGGGCGCGACGGCGGGCCGCTCGAAGGCCCGCCCGCCGGGAGCTACATCCGTTACGACACCGGCGCGATCTAACCCGCGCGCGGGGCGGGTGTCCGCCTCGTTTCGCGCATACCGCATGCGTCGCCGCAGCAGTTGCCGGGACGCATGGAAAGCGTATTGTCCCGCCCTCCGCCGTCCGGCCGGCCCATCATCGGCGCAGCCTGTCGATGGAGCCACCGGCACGAAATGGGAAGGGCGGGCATCCCGATGAAGCGCGTTCTCGATCTGGACGGCGTCGCCCATGTCGCCGGCGAGCGCACGCTCCTGATGGGCATCCTCAACGTCACGCCGGATTCCTTTTCCGACGGCGGGCGGTACAACGGCCTGGAAGCCGCCGTGACCCACGCGCTGGAGATGGAGGCCGAGGGCGCCGACTTCATCGATATCGGCGCCGAATCGACCCGTCCCGGCCATGTCGCCGTCTCCGCCGAGGAGGAATGGGCGCGGCTGGAGCCGGCGCTGACGCGGCTTTCGGGCCGGCTCCGCGTTCCGATCTCCGTCGACACCTACAAGGCGGCGACCGCCGAGCGCGCGCTCGGCCTTGGCGTCGCGATCATCAACGACATCTGGGGCCTGCAGCGGGATGCCGGGATGGCGGCCGTGGTCGCCCGCCATGGCGCGGGCCTGGTAGCGATGCACAACCGCGCCGCCGTCGATCCCGCCATCGACATCGTGGCCGACATGCTGACGTTCTTCGAGCGCACGCTCGCCATCGCCGACGAAGCCGGCATCGCCCGGTCGCGGATCGTGCTCGACCCCGGCATCGGTTTCGGCAAGACGCCCGACCAGAACGTGCGCGCCATCGCCAAGCTCGCCGAACTGCGTGCCTTCGGCCTGCCGATTCTTGTCGGAGCCTCGCGCAAGTCGCTGATCGGCCATCTCTCGGGCGCGCCGGTCGGGGAGCGCCTGCCCGGAACCATCGCCGCCCACGCGCTGTCGGTCGCGGGCGGCGCCGACATCCTGCGCGTCCACGACGTGCGCGAACATCTTCAAGCGGTCCGCCTGGCCGACGCGATCGTGCGCCGGGGCGGACGCGGAGGAAGCCATGGCTGACACCATCACCATCACCAACATGGATTTCTATGCCCACCACGGCGTGCTCGACGAGGAAGCGAAGCTCGGCCAGCGCTTCTTCGCCGATATCGTGGTGGAGACCGATCTCGGTCCCGCGGCGCGGGCGGACGACTACCGCCAGACGGTCTGCTACGCCAAGCTCTACCGGGCGGTCGAAGCCGTGATGACGGGCCGGCGCGCCCACCTGATCGAGGCGCTGGCCGAACGCGCGGCGACCACGGTGCTGGCCGAATTTCCGAGCATCCAGGTCGCGACCGTGACCGTGCGCAAGCCGAACGCGCCGATCCCCGGACATTTCGACCATGTGCAGGTTTCCGTCACGCGGCGGCGCGGCTGACATGCCTCCGTCCGGAACGGAGGGCGCGCGGGGGATGGAAATCGCGGCCGTCAGCCTCGGCAGCAATATCGGCGACAAGCGCGGCCATATCGCCGCCGCCATCGACTTGCTGGCGGAGACCCCGGGCCTGCGCGTCGTTGCCCGCTCCGGCGACTATCGGACGGCGCCGTGGGGCTTCGCGGAACAGGACTGGTTCGTGAACGCCTGCGTGCTTCTGGAGACCGCGCTCGCCCCGCGCGCGCTTCTCGACCGCTGCCTCGAGATCGAGCACGCTCTCGGCCGGCGCAGGGACGTGCGCTGGGGGCCGCGCATCATCGATCTCGATCTTCTCAGCTACGGCGGGCGGACGATCGAGGAGCCGGGGCTTTCCGTGCCGCATCCGCACATGCTGGAGCGCGCCTTCGTGCTGGTGCCGCTCGCGGAAATCGCACCCGATCTCGTCGTCGGCAGCGAAACGGTGCGCGCCGCGCTCGATCGCGTCGCGGCGGATGAAATCACGAAATTGTGACCTCTGGTGCAACTTGCCGTGGCGATCGCGCCATGCCGCACCGAGAAAAGAGCGCACTATCAACGCTTGGGTAAGGCCGGGCAGCCTAATCCTTATCTTGCCGTGCAGGCGTGCCGGCATGGCCGCCGCACTGCGTTCGCATCCGCGGGCCGTGCCGCTTGGCAGGGCCCGGCCGGCGGGACGGGTTCAGGGGGAGGCGGGCTGGAAGGTGACCATGGCGGATCCGACCTTTTCAGGGCGCTCGGGGCTGCTCGTCAGCATTCGCGACGTTGCCGAGGCGAAGCTGGCCCTTTCCTCCGGCGCGGACGTCATCAACCTGGAACCGTCTTCGGCGGACGTGGCGGGGGATACCGGCGTCGCGTTCGTGACCGATGTCGCACGGTTCGTGGCCGGCCGCCGCATCATCAGCGCGTCGATCGCCGAGCAGGCGGCGGACGCCGCGGCCTTTGCCCTGTCGGCAATGGCGCTTGCCACCGCCGGTGCGGATCACATACG
>JAEZMP010000432.1 GCA_023442215.1 Pseudomonadota bacterium | reverse complement strand
ACCAAGCACGGCATCCTCGGCTTGACCCGCGCGGTGGCCGCCACCTACGGCGACAAGGGCATCCGCTGCAACGGCATCGCCCCGGGCTCGGTCAAGACCAACATCGCGGCGGGCTCCGAACCGTCCGCCGCGGGCTGGGTGTTGCGGCAGAAGGGCCTCGCCACCCGTCCGCCCCAGGCGGATCCCGACGACATCGCGCCGACCGCGGTGTTCCTGGCTTCCGACGAGGCCCGCTACGTCAACGGGGCATGCCTCGTCGTCGATGCCGGCTGGTCGGCCTATTGAGGCGACTGAGAGAATGTCCGTGCTTCGCCTGCAGAATACCTACGTCGTCGCCTCCGACATGGAGCGCGTCCGCGCCTTCTACGAGGAAGGCCTGGGACTCGGCCGCAAGTTCGCCGATGGAGATCGCTGGATTCAGTACGACGCCGGCGGCAGCGGCTTCGCGCTGTGCGGGACCGACGAAGCGCCGGACGGCGCGGTCGGCATCGTGCCGGTGTTCGAGGTCGCCGACATCGAGGCGACGGTTGCCAGCCTTGCGGCCCGCGATGCGCCGGTCGGTGCCATTCGCGACATGGGCTCCCACGGCCGCACGGCGATGATTCGCGACCCGGCCGGCAATCCGGTCCAGCTGTTCCAGCGCGCGCCCCGGGCTGCAGACTAAAGCCCGCGAGGCAGCACCCGCAAAGCGGATACCGGCGCAGCGGCCGCGCCAGCGCGGGTTCCGCTGCGCCGACGACAACCTCCTGTCTGAATAAAACGTAACAAAAATTCCCCACGGATCTTAAGTTGACCGAAGCGCGGCAGAATTTGCCGCCTACTCCGGATCCGTGGGGCCAACCGGCGCGCCCAGACGCCGGGACACATAAGGTCGACGGCTCCTCCCGGCTGAACGCGGAGGACGACATGACAGTGCACAGCGATTTGCTCGCCGGATCGGCGACGGCCTCGGCCGAGACGCTTCAGGGGATCCTGGAGGCTCTTCCGATCGGAGTGAGCTGGGCGACGCTGCCGGGCGGCATCATCCGGTTCAGCAATCGCGCGTTCGACCGGCTGTTCGGCTATCCGGCCGGGACCTTCGAAACCGCAACGCAGCTGGTCGAAATGACCTACGTCCACGCCGAGCAGCGCGCGCTCGCCGCCGAACTCTGGCGCCATTTCAGACCGGGTGTGAAGACGGGCATCACCGAGATTCCCTTTATCGAACTCGATATCCGGCGGGCCGACGGCGAGATCCGGACCGTGCGCCACTGTGGTGCGATCCTGCATGAGCTGGATGTGGGCCTGGCGGTGTTCGAGGACATCTCCGAACAGAAGAAGCTGAACGAGATGCTGTTCCGCTTCGCGCACCTCGATCCGCTCACCGGCCTCGCCAACCGCCGCAGCCTGCAGGACCGCTGGGAGGCGGAATTGGACCAGGCCGGCCAGCGGCGGCGCATGGCATTCCTGATGATCGATCTCGACCGCTTCAAGGAGATCAACGACGGCCTCGGCCATGACGCGGGAGACATCGTCCTGCGCACGGTGGCGCTGCGCCTGCAGGAGACGGTGCGCAAGACCGACCTCGTGTGCCGGCTGGGCGGCGACGAATTCGGCATCCTGCTGACGGCGCCGGAGACCGCCGCGCAGGTGGAGGGCATCAGCCGGCGCGTCGTCGCCGCGCTGTGGGAGCCGATCATGATCGGCGAGACGGCGGTGCGCGT
Organism: Pseudomonadota bacterium; assembly: GCA_023442215.1. Taxonomy (GTDB): domain Bacteria; phylum Pseudomonadota; class Alphaproteobacteria; order Rhizobiales; family Segnochrobactraceae; genus Pseudoxanthobacter. The sequence goes on along the minus strand of JAEZMP010000432.1, from coordinate 6,979 downwards.
CGGCGGAAGCCTCGGGGGATGCCTGTTTCCCGATCACGCCTCCGATCTGCATGATCTTCTGACGCAGGCCGATCGCGCCCTCTACCGTGTCAAGACGACCGGCAGGGGCGGGTGGGCGCTGGCGGGAACGGAGATTGGCCCTGCCGGAGGAGACCGATAGAGCCTGTCCCGTTCAGATCGGAGGATTCCATCCGGTCAGGAAGCGCTTTAAGGTCCGGATCGCGTTCCGCCGGCGCTTCGCCGTCGGCGTCGCGGGGCGCGGATGCGCACTCAAAGCAGATCGACAGGGAAGGGCACGGCCATGAAGGCGATCATCGTTCCGAAGCCGGGCGGGCTCGACCGGTTGACCCTGGTCGAGCGGCCCGATCCCGGCGCCCCGGGCGCGGGGCAGATCCGCGTCCGCCTCCATGCCAGTTCGCTGAACTTCCACGACTACGGGGTGGTGACCGGGCGCGTTCCGGCGGACGACGGCCGCATTCCGATGGCGGACGGCGCGGGCGTCGTCGAAGCTGTCGGCGCGGGCGTCACGGAATTCGCGGTCGGCGACGCGGTGGTGTCCTGCTTCTTCCCCCAGTGGCACGACGGCGCGCCGGCGGTCGCCGACTTCCTGGGAACGCCGGGTGACGGCATCGACGGCTACGCGCGGGACTACGCGGTGACCGACGCGGCGTGGTTCACGAAGGCACCCGCGGGATGGAGCCATGAAGAGGCGGCGACCATCACCACCGCCGGGCTGACGGCGTGGCGCGCACTGATCGTGGACGGCGGACTGAAGGCCGGCGACAGCGTGCTGGTGCTGGGCACCGGCGGCGTTTCGATCTATGCGCTGCAGATCGCGAAGGCGATGGGCGCGCGCGTCGCCGTCACGTCCTCGTCGGACGAGAAGCTGGAGCGCGCCCGCACGCTCGGCGCCGATTTCACGGTGAATTACCGCACCACGCCGGAATGGGGCGGGGCGGTGGCCGCGTGGACAGGCGGGATCGGCGTCGATCATGTGGTCGAAGTCGGCGGTCCGGCCACGCTCACCCAGTCCATCACCGCCTGCCGCATCGGCGGACACATCGCGCTGATCGGCGTGCTCACCGGTTTCGGCGGCGAAGTGCCGACCGCGTTCATGATGTTGAAGCAGCAGCGGCTGCAGGGCCTCGTCGTCGGCAGCCGTCGGCACCAGATCGATTTCGTGCGCGCGCTCGAGGCGACCGGCCTTCGCCCCGTGATCGATGCGCGCTTTCCGCTGGAGCGCATCGCGGACGCGTTCCGCCACGAGGAATCGGGACAGCACTTCGGCAAGATCTGCCTGAGCTTCTGAACCTGCCTGACCTTACGACCGGTGCCTGCCAGACGGGGCGCCATGGGTAGCCGCGGAACGAGAGCGATGACTGCGGAAAGACTGGAACTCGCCGGCGGCGGACTGTCGGTCGGCATCGCGCCAGCGAACGGGGGTGCGCTGACCCATTTCCGGTGCCTCGACGCCGACGGGGCGTTCGACTGGCTTCGCCCGGCGCCTGCATCCGGCGGTTCGCCACTCGACGCGGCGTGCTTCCCGATGGTGCCGTTCTTCAGCCGCATCGCGGGCGACCGGTTCGTGTTCGAGGGGCGCGAGGTGCGCCTGCCGCCGGCCGGCCATGGCTTCCGCACCGCCATCCACGGTTTCGGCTGGCTGAACGCGTGGGAGGTGGAGGCGCTGTCGGAAGCGCAGGCCGTGCTCGCCCACGACTATCGCCCACCGCCGGACGGCGAGGCCGGGTGGCCATGGCCCTATCGCGCGCTGCAGACGGTGGAACTCGCGGGCGGCGCGATGACGATCCGCCTCGAACTGACCAATACCGGCACGACGGCGATGCCCGCCGGGCTCGGCCTGCACCCGTTCTTCCCGACGGCCGGCGGCCTTAATGTCCGCACCGGCACCGACGCGATGATCGTGATGGACGAGCGGGGCTTTCCCGCCGGGCGTTATCCCGCTGCCGAGGCGGTGCGGATCCTCGCCGAAGGCGGGCCATTGCCGACGGGGCTCGACAACATTTTCGCCGGCTGGAGCGGTTCGGCGCTGCTCTCCCGGGAAGGACGATCCCTGCTGCTGGAGGCCGACGCCCCGTTCGCGTTCCTGTGCCTCTATACCCCGCCCGGCCAGCCGTTCGCCTGCGTGGAACCGGTGAGCCACGTCACCGATGGTTTCAACGCCGCGATCCGGGATGCCGGCCGGACTGGCGTGCGCGTCCTCGCCCCGGGCGAACGACTGACAGCGGGCGCCAGATTCACGCCAAAGTAGATAAATGACGACAGAACAATCCAAAAATGCGCGTCCCGGACGGACGTTCCCGGCAATGGTGATTTTCACCACCGGACGCGCTTGCTATTTATCAACAATTCGAACTTACAAGTTCCGTTGATGAATCAGGCCCGATCATAAGAAAACGAGCACGCATCGTCGCCTCCTTGAAACCTCGACCGGACCCGCGCGCGAACCGCAGCACGAAGCAGAGCATGACGACGCAGATCCTCGGACATGCCGACGTTCAGCCCCGAAACAACTCGCTGAAACGCGAGTGGGTGAGAGCATTGCTTGTCGTGGGCGCCGTTCTGACGGATGCCGCGGCGATTTTCGTGGCGACGCTTTCGGCGGCGCTGGTGCGATATGACAACCTCGATCAGTCTCATATCACCGAATTCTTCCTGATCTTCACCCCGATCTACATTCTCAGCAACATCGCCCTTCACGGCTACAATCTGAGACACCTCGAATCCTTCAGGAAATCGTCCTTCAACGCGATCTCGTCCCTGTTCATCGCGGCGAGCTTTTCGTTCGCGGCTGCCTACGCGCTGAAGGCCGGCGACCAGTTCTCGCGCCTCGAAGCGGGCTTCGCGATCAGCTTCGCATTTTTCTATGTCGGCATCGCCCGTGCGTCCGGCGCCGTCGTGATGAAGCGGCTGCAATCCGTGATCGCGGCGCGGACCATCATCCTGCATGACGACGATTCCATCATCCCGGCGGCCGGCGTCTCGGCGATCGATGTCCGCAACAAGAACTGGGACAACGCCACCGCCGATCCGCTGAAGCTCGACGAAATCTACGGCGAACTCAGCCAGGGCGACCGGGTCGTGCTGATGTTCCGCGAGGCGGAGAGCCGCATCGCGTGGGGCCGGCTGGTGCGGATGATCGGCATCGACGGCGAACTCTACAGCCCCGAACTCGCCGCGGTGCAGCCGCTCGGCCTCGACGACCTGCACGGCGTGCCGACCCTCGTAATCTCGCGCGGTCCCCTCACCCTCGGCGAGCGGCTGCTGAAGCGCGGCTTCGACATCGCCGTCGTGCTGCTGCTGGCGCCGGTGGTGGTGCCGGTGGTGGCGGTGCTGATGGTGCTGATCCGGTTCGAGTCGCCCGGCAGCCCGCTGTTCCGCCAGCCCCGGGTCGGGCGCAACAACGCGATCTATCATTGCTGCAAGCTGCGCAGCATGCGCGCCGAGACCCTCGATCATGGTGGTGCGCGCTCGACGACGCCCGACGACGACCGCATCACGCGGATCGGACGCTTCATCCGCGCGACCAGCCTCGACGAACTGCCGCAGCTCTGGAACGTGCTGAAGGGCGAGATGAGCCTGGTCGGCCCGCGCCCCCACGCGCTGGGTTCAACGGCGGAAGGCGAATTGTTCTGGGAAGTCGTGCCGAACTACTGGTCGCGCCACGCCATGAAGCCCGGCGTGACCGGCCTTGCGCAGGTTCGCGGGCTGCGGGGCTCCACCCGCTCGCGAGCCGATATCGAGGCGCGTGTCGCCGCCGACCTCGAATATATCAACGCCTGGTCGATCTGGCGTGATATCGCGATCCTGTTTATGACGGCCCGGGTGCTGATGCACAGGAACGCCTTCTAGATCACATCCCGTCGGATCAGCAGACCGATCACAGGCGCCGTGCCGGCTCAAGGCTGGGTCTTTGCGACGCTGTCGTGGCGCGATCGTTCGGATACGTTCGACCGGAACGTGTTATGATCTCGCGTCGGACGGGTGGATGGACGGGCTCGATGTCCGTTCCGGACGGCGGCCTGCCGTGAAGACGCCGCGATAGGTGCCTAACATTACGCAAAATTCACAATTCAGAAAGGTGCGCGTAAAGCCCGGTCGGTTACATATGGCGGCCGACCGAACGTGCTGGAGAGTTGCCCCGAGATGAATTCGATCCGACATCCCGCCCAGGCCGAGGCGACGCCCATGTCCGCCGCCAGCTACGATGCAAGCCGCGACGCGCAGATGGACTTGCACCGGGTGTTCGATCGCCTCGCCGCCTACATGAACACGTGCATCCTCGGACAGCCCGCGTTCGTCGACCGCCTGCTGATCGCGGTTCTCGCCGACGGCCACCTGCTGGTCGAGGGCGCGCCCGGCCTTGCCAAGACCAAGGCGATCAAGGCGCTCGCGCGCGCGATCCGCTGCGACGACCACCGCATCCAGTTCACGCCGGATCTGCTGCCTTCCGACCTGACCGGTACGGACATCTACCGCCCCGAGGACGGCAGCTTCCGCTTCCAGCAGGGCCCGATCTTCCACAACTTCATCCTCGCGGACGAGATCAACCGCGCGCCCGCCAAGGTGCAGGCGGCGCTGCTGGAGGCCATGGCCGAACGGCAGGTGACGGTCGGCGGCACGACGTACGCGCTGCCCGAGCTGTTCCTCGTCATGGCGACGCAGAACCCGATCGAACAGGAAGGCACCTACCCCCTTCCCGAGGCGCAGCTCGACCGCTTCCTGCTGCACGTGAAGATCGATTATCCCGACATGGCCGCCGAGCGGCAGATCCTGCGGCTGGTGCGCGGCGAGGCCCATGGCGAAGAGGTCGCCTTCGGCCATCCCGTGCCGCAGGAAACCATCTTCGCCGCCCGCAGGGCCGCGCTCGACACCTACATGTCCGAGGCGCTGGAGGAATATCTGCTCCAGTTCGTGTTCGCGACGCGCGCGCCCGAGCGCTACGGCAAGGACCTTGCCGGCATCGTCTCGTTCGGCGCGAGCCCGCGCGGCACCATCGCGCTCGACCGGTGCGTGCGCGCCCATGCCTGGCTGCGCGGCCGCGACTACGCGATTCCCGAGGACGTGCAGGCCGTCGCCAAGGACGTGCTGCGCCACCGCGTGCTGCTGACGTTCGAGGCGGAAGCCGACGGCGTCACCACCGACCGCTTCCTCGACCAGCTGCTGGCCCGCGTGCCCGTCAGCTGAACCGGGCTTCCGCCGGCGCACTGCCGGTCCGGCCGATCCGTGGGTGCGGGTGGCCGGCGGCGCTGGCGCCGGTTCGCGTTGCGATGCCCTCCCGCTTCCGACCTCCGGGAAGCGCGAAGCGGCGCCGTGGCAATTCGCAGGTTCGACGGCGCGGGGTTGCGTGATCCGTGATCCGGTCCGCCGTCCAGATGTTTCGCTGCCGATGGGAAGCAGATCGATGTCCGATGTCCCGGCCGATGCCCTCCGCGGGATCGTCGCACGCCTCGATGAACTGATCGCCGCGCGCCCCGACGGAGCGGCAGGCGGCTTCGCGCCGAACGGCAAGGTGCGGACCCATGAATACGGCGCCTTCCGCTCCAGCTTTCACGGCCGCGGCATGGAGTTCGACGAGGCGCGGATCTACCAGCCGGGCGACGATATCCGCACCATCGACTGGCGCGTGACGGCCCGCACCGGCAAGGTCCACACCAAGCTGTTCCATGAGGAACGCGAACGGCCTGTGCTGATCATGGCCGATATCCGCACCGCGATGCGGTTCGGCACCCGCGCGATGTTCAAGTCCGTGCTGGCCGCCAAGGCTGCCGCCGTTCTGACCTGGGTCGCCATCGAGGGCAACGACCGCGTCGGCGGCATGGTGCTTTCGCCTCACGGCCAGCGCCAGTTCCGCCCGCAGCGAAGCCGCGCGCGCATCCTCGCCTTCGTCAAGGCGATCGCCGAGGCGACTGCCGAAGGCTTCGACGAGGATGGCTTCGCCATCGAACGCCCGGCGGCCGAGCCGAGCCTTGCCGACGCGCTGGGACGGCTGCGGCTGACTGCGCGGCCCGGCACGCTGGTGTTTATCGTCAGCGACTTCCACGATTTCGACGAGGCGGCAAGCCGGGAGCTGTCGCGGCTCGCGCGCCACAGCCACGTGACCAACCTGCTCGTCTATGACGGCATCGAGGCCGACGCGCCGCAGCGCGGGATCTACAGCGTCAGCGACGGCGAGGCGGTCGCGGTGCTCGACGCGGACAGCGAGGCCGTGCGGCAGGCCTATGCCCAGCGCTTCCGCGAGCGGCGCGAGATGATCGAGGCGCTGTCGCGGCAGCGGGGCATGGCGTTCGTGCCGCTCGTCACCGGCCAGGACCCCACCGACGTGCTGCATCCCGAACGGCTGCGCGCGGCCGGGCGCGTGCGGAGGACGGCGGCATGACGACGCCCGCGCTGACCCCCGCCCTTCCCGCCGCCGCCCCCGGTGCCGCGGCGGCTGCCGATCCCCTCGCCGGACTGCGGGACATTCACCTGCCCGGCGCGGTACCGTTCTGGCCGCCCGCCCCCGGCTGGTGGATGCTGGCCGGTCTCGTCGTGCTCCTCGCGCTTATCGCGGTCGCGCTGGAATGGCGGCGGCGCCGCACCCTCGGCTACCGCGCGCTGCAGGAACTTGCCGCCATCGAGAAGGACCGCGGACGCTATGCCGACAGCCGCGCCGTCGCCGAGGCCGCAGCCGTGCTGGTGCGCCGCATCGTGCTGACCCGCGGCGACGCCACTCGCGCGGCCGCAATGTCGGGCGAGAACTGGCTGGCCTTCCTCGGCAGCGGCAAGGCGGGACTGCCGTCCGAGATCGGCCGGCACCTCGCCGCGGCCCCCTATGCGCCGCCCTCCGCCGACCTCGGCATCGACCGAGACACCTTGATCGCCGCCGTGCGGCGCTGGATACGGGGCAACGCATGACCGGGTTCGGCGCGATCCAGTTTCAATGGCTGTGGGCCTTCGCGCTGCTGCCGCTGCCGCTTCT
>JAEZMP010000372.1 GCA_023442215.1 Pseudomonadota bacterium | reverse complement strand
ATATCGCGGATCTCGATGCCCCGTTCCTCCAGGAACTCCAGAACCAGAGGCTCCAGCGTCGCAACGGACAGGCCGAACTTGTCAGGGCGGGAAAGGCCGAGTACCGCCTCGAGCACGGCGATCGGCGAGGTGATCCGCTTCTCGGCCGCCGCCAATGCCTGGGAGACACGTTCGGCCTCCGGTTCATCTGACAGCACGGCGATGATGGCGCAGGCGTCGACGAACATCAGTTCTCGTCCCACATCGCGTCGAAGGCCTCTCGCGGCAAGGGCTCCCTTGCCTTGTCGCTCATGGCGATGCCATGCTTCTCGCGCAAGCGCGCTGCGGTCTGACGGGGCGTCTCGCTGTTGCGCCGCCGCTCGATCGCCTCTCGCATCGCGATGACGATGGCGTCGGTGATGCTGACACCGGCCATCTTGGCGAACTTGCGGGTCAGTGCGTCGGCCTGTGGATTGTTGACGTTGATGGGCATCCCGGCACCAGTGTAGATGATTTTCACATTCAATGTAGATAGCACAATCTACATTGCGAGACCACGTCCAGAAGGACCGGAAGAGCAGAAGAGGGGCGGAGCCGAAGCTCCGCCCGGGGCAGTTCACTCGAAAGCGGCCATCTGGAACTCCGCCGCCTTGCGGCCGACGCTCTGGCGGGGAGTGTCGTCCTGGCGCTCGAAGGGCTTCCAACGCTCCCCGACGATCTGCTCGTAGGCGGCGACGGCACCCTCGGCTGCCATCAGCAGGGCATGGGCCTGAAGAGCCATGTCGGCCGCGAACTCGCGCTTGCGCTGGGCGTTGCTGTCGAAGCCGGCCGGACCATCCACATCCTCGTCGCGCAGGTCGCTCGCGGCCTTGGCAGTGGCGTCGCGGGCCTCCGAGACCTTCTGGCTGTAGAACTGGCCGGCCCCATGGGCGGATCCGACAAAGGCGCCGACGATGCGTTGCAGGTGGATCGGGATCGCCCGCTCGCCGACGCCCTCTTTGAGAGCACCCGCCGATTCGACGATCAGATGCTCGTGCTTTTCGCGGATGTCGTCGCTGTCGAGAACCGGCAGTCCGAAGCGCTCGGCGATCACGGTCATCTGCCGCGCATCCGGGCAGGTGAGCCGGACCATCTCCATGGTGGTGGCCTTGCGGAGCTGCACGACGCCGGCGGGCTGACGGGACGTCTGGGGGGCCTTGGCCATGATGTATTCCTTTCCGGTTTCGGTTGCCGAGGCCTGGCCGGCGCTCGCCGGCGTCCCCTCGGGTGCGGTCGCCCCGAACCGGCGCCCGCCGGGCGATTCAAGGTCCGAGCGTCGACAGTCGAGCGGACCTGGTCTGCGGACCAGCAGGGCGTCAGCCCTCGCGCAGGACGCGGGCCTGGTCTGTCGGGAATGGCGAGGGTCGGCCGCTATGCGGCGCGGAACGCGGCCTTGAAACGCCCGGCAGACGGTTCAGACCGCAGCAAGCCCGAGGGGTGCCGGTGAGTGTGGTTCAGATGAAGCGAGCCGCGGACGGAAGAGCATGGCCTGGCACGACACGGAGGTCCTAGACCACCTCCGTCGTTGCTTCCAAAGGGCCGTCGCAGGATGGTCCAGACGCGCCGATCAGGCGGCAGATCGGGACAAGGCTGGGTGCGGATTGCGGAGATCGCATGATCCTGCAGGGAGAGCCTGGAGCAGAGCGCGTCGAGGCGCTCGATCTGCTCGAGCTGGCGCTGGGTCTGCCGGCGTGCTTCCTCCACGCAGGAAATGAAGGAGCGGGCAACAGAGGTATCAGTAGGTCACAGCAAAGGCGATCCAAAAAATATTGTTCGCCGCACTTCGCAATCCGGACAGCCGTTCGCAATCAAGGTTGCCGGACCCGATCATGCTCGACGACAATAGGGTCTCAATTGGCTTTCGATGTGATCCAGTCTCGCCGGGAAGTTACGTGTCCGGCCCCGACAGCGGCATCCGCATTATGAGGCGACTGTGTGGCATCACATGTGAATCCTCGTAAGAACGAGGACGGGCTACATCAACACAGATGCGCGGAGGTTTGAAGCTCTGACGATATAGTATTTGTAGACACATATTTATTGATCTCGATTCAACCGTAATCATTTCTTTGAAACCGTTGTAAAAAAGACGCTTCAATATAATATTTGAACGCGCGTTTCCATGCGCCATTGCAGTTGGTGCGCCTACACCGCTAATCTCAATCTGAATATGCGCAGAGTGGACCTTGCCGAAGATAATTTTTTGTCAAGGGGGGGCACCGTGTCATGATGCGCTGACCGATATGGGGCTTGGGGCATGGACCATCACATTCTGACTAATGCCGTCCCTCGGGCGATCCGGGCGGGCGATGAAGCGCGGGAATGTTCTGACCTCGCTTGCGAGATGTCGGCTGCGCAGCGTGGCGACCTTTCCCCTTGGCAGCGCGTGCATTCGAATATGTTCCGTTCGACTCTTCCTCTTCCGCGTCGGGGCGTGGAGGGCGGTTCGGTTCTGGGGCGGGCAACGCTGATGGCTTCCGTTGCGGGGCTGGCCTTCGTTCTTGGGATGGCCAACGGGTCAGCCGCCGACGGAGGGGGCGGCGCAGGTTCGAATGCGGGAGGAAATTCCGCTTATGGCAACGGCGGCGGTGGCGGCGCTGGCAGTTCGTACGGCGCCGGTGGTACGGCCAGCAGCGGCGGCGCGGGCGGCTCTTCCA
>JAEZMP010000354.1 GCA_023442215.1 Pseudomonadota bacterium | reverse complement strand
GTGAGGAGCAGCGTGTCGGCTTCGGCTATGGCCTCGTCCTGACGGAGCTGCTCGACCAGAACGTCCGGCTCGGCGGCATAGCTGCGGCCGAAGATTGCCCGCGTCTTCTCGTCGATGAAGCCGACGGAGTCGTTTTCCTGACCGCCGCCGCCGAAATAGGCACGGTCGCGGTCGTCGACCAGCGCTAAGATGCTGCGGCTGACCGACACCCGCGGCGTGTGCTTGTGGCCCGCTTCCTGCCACGCCGCGCGGTAGGCGCGGATCTGATTGGCCTGCTGGACGTGGAACGGCTCGCCGGTCTCGTCGTCCTTCAGGGTAGAGCTCTGCAGGTTCAGCCCCAGCTTTGCTGCCCAGACCGCGGTCGCGTTGGAACCGGCCCCCCACCAGATCCGCTCGCGGAGCGCCTCCGAATGCGGCTCGAGCCGCAGCAGGCCCGGCGGGTTCGGGAACATCGGCCGCGGATTGGGCTCGGCGAAGCCCTGTCCGCGCAGCACGTCCAGCAGCACCTCGGCGTGGCGGCGACCCATGTCGGCGTCGCTCTGCCCCTCTGCCGGGGCGTAACCGAAATAGCGCCAGCCGTCGATCACCTGCTCGGGCGAGCCGCGGCTGATGCCGAGCTGCAGACGGCCGCCGGCGATGAGATCCGCCGCGCCGGCGTCCTCCGCCATGTAGAGGGGGTTCTCGTAACGCATGTCGATGACGGCCGTGCCGATCTCGATGCGGCTCGTCCTGGCGCCCACCGCGGCGAGCAGCGGGAACGGCGACGCGAGCTGCCGGGCGAAGTGATGCACGCGGAAATAGGCGCCATCGGCACCGAGCTGTTCGGCCGCCACCGCGAGTTCGATCGATTGCAGCAGCGCGTCGCCGGCCGACCGCGTCTGCGAATGAACCGAGGGTGACCAATGGCCGAACGAAAGAAAGCCGATCTTTTTCACAACGAACCCGCCGAACTGTAAATTGTGGGCGCAGGGTAGGCCCGGGTGGCGGCGAAAGCATCTGGAAAATGGCTGGCACCGCGCACGGCAGCAATGCGTCCGCCGATGGGTCAGTTCGTCAGCCGCGGCGTCTGCGCGGGCATTTTACGAAGCGTGTCGATGATCTCGGCCTTACTTGCACCGGCCGCGCACATCTCTGTGGCGGTCTCCCCGAAGTCGACCAGATCGTGGTGCCGGCTGTCCGTGGCCCGCTCGAGGGGGATCAGCCATGCGGCGTGGCCGTGCGCGACGAGGCCCTCGTAGAACTGCGTTTGTGCGGAGAACGGAACGTTCTTCTCGCGGGGATCGCCGATGACGAAAATCCGCCTGGCCGGATCGGAGGGCACCTTGTCGAGCGAGTCGTATGGATCGAAGCGCGTCAGTGGCTCGCCCTTTTTGATGAGGCCCCTCGCTTCCAGATACGCGCGATAGGCGGAGGCGCCGGAGGATATGACCGCGCAGCGCAGATCGGTCCTGCGGGCGAGCAATTCGGCGACCAGCGTGCCGCCGCCGCTGTGACCGCCGAGAGACCACGACTGGATGCCGTAACGCCGCTTCAGGCCGTCCAGCGCGGCGTCGACCAAAGCGGCCTCGATCGGGCGCCCCCGCGTCGTGTAGTGCTTTCCCGCGCTGCCGTAAGTGCCGGGACGGCCGAGAAAGATCGAGGGCACATGGAAGCGGGCGGAAAGCCCCTGCTCCAGCGCCACCATTTCCGTCGGACCGAAGCCCTTCTGCCTCTTGTCCGCGTTCTGCCCGTTCGGGCCGAGAACGTCGCCGTTCAGCCAGATGGCCGCGACCGGATTGGGCCCGGGCGCCGGCTTGAGGCCGGCGGCATAATATCGGAGGCAGGAGCCCTGCCCCGCGACCTCGACCCAGATCGCGGTCTCGGCCCTCTCGAGAGCCGCGCAATCCGAGCGGCCGATTTCGATGCCGTTGACGACGGCGACCGGGTCGAACTGGTTCGTTTCCGCCTTCGATTGGGCGAGCGAGGGTGTTGGCAGCGAACCGCCGAGAAAAGCGGCGAAAGCCAGTCCGGCAAGCCGGCGCGACGTATGCAGAGGAGAGGTGGGCATAGGAAGATCCCCCGTTGCCATGTCCTCGGAGGGAAACGGGTGTCGGCGCCGGAAGTGAGACCGCGTCGATGATGTCTCGGCCTATGCTAAACGAAAGATGAATGTCCACGAACGCGGGTAAACGAAGCCCGCCCGGCCGTCTTCCCCCGACCTGAAAGCCTGCCTGCTGGCGTCGCCGGTGCTTTCCTTCGTGCCAGGGTCCTCAGGGCCTCGGCGCTTCGGGTGTCACGATGACGGTCGCGGACATGCCGGAGGCGAGCCGCACGCCCGGCGGCAGCTCGCCGAGCCTGACGCGCACCGGAATGCGCTGGGCAAGGCGAATCCAGGAGAACTGCGGAGCGACGTCTGCGAGCAGGCCGTCGGTGTCGTTCGGATTGGCGATGCCGCGCGAGACGCCTTCCACGACGCCGTCCAGCACCACGTTTCCGGCCATCAGTTCCACCTGAGCCTTCGCCCCGTCCTGGATCAGCGGCAGCTTGGTCTCCATGAAGTAGCCGTAGACATAGAAGGAATCGGAATCGACGAGTGCGAGCACCCCCTTGCCGGCGGTCGCATAGTCGCCGACCACCGCGGTCAGGTTGGTCACGTAGCCGTTCACCGGGGCGTGCACCTTGCTGCGCCGCATGTTGATTTCGGCGACGGTGAGATTGGCCTGCGCGACCAGCAGCGCGCCTTCGGCCTCTGTCGCGACGGTGTTCATCTGTTCGCCGGTTTCGGCCGAGAAGGCCGGGCTGTTCTCCCGGCGCAGCGTGATGTAGCGCTGGGCGTTCTCGCGCGCGAACTGGAGAGCAGCCGTCTTCACCGCGACATCGCCGCGCGCGTGCTCGAGCGCCGCCTCGAAGCGCTCCGGATCGATCTCGAACAGGAGGTCGCCCTTCGCGACCTGCTGGTTGTCCTTCACGTGGATCGCGCTGATGAGACCGGAGACGTCGGGCGCTACCCGCACGACATTGGCGAGCACGCGTGCGTCCCGCGTCCACGGCGAGAGGGTGTAGTACGTCCAGAGCTGCCAGCCGATCGCCGCGGCGATGGCGACGGCAACCAGCGTGAACGCAACGCGCAAGGCAGCGAGGATCATCGGATCATCTCCCCCGACAAGATCGGCAATCCGTAGATCAGTGCGCCGACGATGATGACGTAGAGGGCCGCATCGAACAGCGGCCGATGCCAGACCAGACGGTAGAACCCGCTCCACTCGGCGATCCGCCTGAGAACGAGGTAAGGAACGAGGGCGGCGGTGACCCAGATCACCACCGGCGGCAGGTAGAAGCCGACGACATCGATCGTGTGGAACAGGGATGTCGGCTCCATGGGTGACCTCAATCGGCCACGGCCAGCTGGAGGAACCCCTGATCCAGCCGGAACCGGTCGGTGAGGAAATGAAGGCTCGATGCGGCCTCAAGCACCGCACGGGCCTCAGGCGAACCTGCCGGTGGCGCGAGGCGCTCCAACTCGCTCCACATCGCGTCGAGTGTCTGGTGGCCGTCGGCGAGCGCCGCTTCCCGATGCGCTCCGAGCGTCGGCAGGCGCGAGAACACCGATGCGAGATGGCGAAGTCCCTGTTCCAGCGCGACACGCCCCGCCTCCGGCATTGCCGGATCGGTGGCGGCGCGGCGCAGCCGGCCAAGTTCGAGCGCGCTGGACGCACTCGCCAGCATGCCTCGCAGGAAGGTTTCGTCGCGACCGTGCCCGAGCTTCAACCGAGGAAGCACGGCGGCGAGGAGGTCGACGATTTCGCGTGCCAGCCGCCGCTCGGGCGTCCGCCCCGCGGCAGCGTCCGGCAGAAGCCGTCCGAGCGTGCGGCGGTAGGCGGCGCGTCGCGAGGCCTGCGACGTGACCGGTATCAGCCGTGCGACGATGAGACAGACGAACATTCCGAACACCAGCCCGAAGCAGAAATTGGCGAAATCCAGCGGGTTGGGGTCATAGACGTTGGTGGTTGCCGCCGCTGCAACGAAATAGATCGTGAAGGTGCCCGCGGACTTGCTGTAGCGCGGCGTGCCGATCAGAAGGCCGAGCGGCACCAGCACCAGGAGAAGGAAGGCCGCGAGCATGGCAAAGCCTTCAAGCCAGGGATAGACGTGCGCCATCGCGACATAGGCACAGAGGCATGCGGCGATCACCGCGCGGAAATAGGGCCACCCGAGCTTTCCCGGATCGTCGGAGTTGACGCACTGATAGCCCATCAGTGCGAGGCCGGTGAGCCCGGCCATGCCCTGGTCCCACTCGGTCGCATGCCAGAACAGGCAGAAGACCAGCACCGCGAGTGCGGCCCGGCTTGCCTGCAGCAGCGCCTCGCGTTCTCTCGCGAGCGTCGGGAACCGCGGTCGGACCGCAATGCGGCGCCCGTGCCGACGCGCAGCGCCACGCGCCAGGAAGGCGGTGCTTTCGACCATCGCCAGCGTTGAAAGCGCACGCAGCATCCGGATGGCGCGCCGCAGGATGAGGGACACGTCCGCCCGCAGGGCGAGCGGTGCGGCGCCGGTCATCGCGTCGATATCCCGGCGCAGGGCGGCGAGCTGAAGCCTCGCCCGGCGGAGGTCTCCGCGCCGGGCGGCCAGCCCGGTCGCCGAGCCATCTGTTCGGGAGACGGCTTCGAGGGTGGCGACGGTCTCCGCCAGCGGCCCCTCCGCCATGCCGGGGCTGGCCGCGCGGAAATCGACCAGCCGCAGATAGAGGCTCCGTGCGATGGCGATCACGGTCAGGCATTCCCGCAGCGCCTCGCGCAGGGCGGCATCGTTCGCCCGCATCTCGCGCGCTTCGAACATCGCATAGGAGCGCAGCGCATCGAACTTTACGACGCTGGCGAGAATGCCGCTGCGCAGGCGCAGGAAGCCATCCTCCTGCGTATCGGGCCGCAGTGAGGCTGCGGCATAGCCGGACAGGTCGGAGAACGCCCGGGCGAGCACCTTGCGCAATTGCGTGCCGGCATAGACGGGCATGATCAGGGTGTTGGCGAGGCTTGCGAACGCGACGCCGATGGAGATCTCAGTGGCGCGGTTGACCGCCACGTCCCACGCCCCGTAGGGCGCGGCCGCGCCTTCGAAGATGACGAGAAGGCCGGTATAGCCTGCCAGCATGAAGCCGTAGGACGCGAAGTTCGTCACCCGGGTTGCGCCGTAATAGCAGACGAAGATCCACGCCATCGCGGAGGCGACGAGCAGGACCGGGTCCTGCGAGAACAGCTTGACGATGCCGAGCGCGCAGAGCGCGGCGACGATCGTGCCGAGGAACCGGAACGAACCCTTGGCGAGCGCCGCCCCGGCGGACGATTGCGTCAGGAGATAGACCGTCAGGATCGCCCACTGGGGCTCCGGCAGTTCAAGCCAGTAGGCCGTCGCAAGCGCCGCAATGGCCGCGCACGCGATCCGCGTCGAAACCACGAGGTTCCGCCAGCCCAGATCCACCGCGGGAATGGGCCACTGCGTGGCCTTCGATCCGTCCACCATTCCCACCAATGCACCGTCCCTCCAACCATCGGCCGATGCACGCGGTCGCGGCGGAAGAGTAGCCCAGCTTGGCGGAGTGGTAAAACGGCCGTTGCCGGGCGGCCACAGCGGCCAGCGCCACGGCAGGCCGTGAGGCCGCCGTGGTGCCCGCGTCCGCGCGCCGGGGGAAGCGCGCGGACGACGTCGTGCCGCCGCTGTCGGACCTGCCGGCTTTACATGCAGTCGGCCTTGTACTCGTACTTGTCGGCCGTCGCATGGTCGCCAGCCTTGATGGTGACGATCTCGGTCAAGGTCACCTTGTCGAGGCTCTTCCCCTTCATCAGCGCGTCGGCGACTTCCATCGCCTTCTCGCCTTCCTGCTTCGGATTCTGGGCGATGAGCGCCTGGATCGTGCCGTTCTTCAGCGCGCTCACCTCGGCGGATGCGGCGTCGTAGGCGACCACCTTCACCTTGCCGGCCGCGCCGGCCTGGCGCAGGCCGGTGATGGCACCGATCGCGCCCTGGTCGTTGGTGGAGAACACGCCGGCGAGGTCGGGATGGGCGGAGAGCGTGGAGGTAACGATCTCGGCCGCCTTCTGCGGGTCGTCGCTCTGGTACTGGGCGCCGAGATATTCGATGCCCGGATATTTCTTCAGCTCTTCCTCAAAGCCGGTCGTGCGCGCGTCCTGCGCCGCGGAGCCGGGGGGCTGGGTGATGACGAGCACCTTGCCCTTGCCGCCAAGCAGCTCGTTCATCGCGTCCGCCGCCAGCTTGCCGCCGGCCTCGTTGTCGGTGAGGATCTGTGTCTCGACGAACGACGTATCGTTGATGGTCTGGTCGACGGTCACGATCTTCGTGCCCATGCCGGCCATCTGCTTCATCGGCGCGACCAGCGCCTGGGTATCCGTCGGCACGATCACCGCGACAGCCGGCTTGGTGGCGGCCACCGCATTGACGACCGGTATCTGGCTGTCGGCGGCGAACTGATCAGGCGCGGAGACGGTGAGAGTGAGGCCGAGTTCCTTGGCCTTCGCCTCGGCTCCGCACTGGAGCGCCTGGTAGAACGGGCTGCCCTTGACGCCGACGACGAGGGCGACGGACTTGCCGTCATCCGCGAGCGCGCTCTGGGATGCGACGACGGTCGGGAGCGCGAACGCGAGCGCGCTGCCGGCGAGAAGCAGGGTCTTGAGCATCGGTGTTCTTTCCTCTGGGAAGCGGGTTGGGTTGCTGGGGAAGGCGTTTGTCTCAGCCGCGTTCTCTCGCGCGGCGTTTGAGCTGGTCGATCCACACCGCCAGGATCAGCACGGCGCCCATGGCGACGGTCTGCCAGAACGGGGGAATGCCGAGGATGACGAAACCGTTGAGCAGCACGATCGGGATGAACACCCCGATCACCGTGCCGCCGATGGAGCCGAGCCCGCCGAACAGGCTGGTGCCGCCGAGCACGACCGCCGAGATGGTGGAGAGATTGTCCATCGCGTGGCCGCCGATGGTGGTGGTGGCGAAGCGTGCGTTCGACATCACCGCGGCGAGCCCGGCGAGCGTGCCCGAGAGCGTGTAGATCGCGATCATCCGTCCGGTGACGTTGATGCCGGAGCGCCGTGCAGCTTCCGCGTTCGACCCGACGGCGAAGACGTGAAGGCCGAACCGCGTCATGTGCAGCACGATGGCGGCGAGCACGGTGACGACGATGGCGATGGCGACGAGCGTCGGGATGCCTGCGATCGTACCGCTGCCGATCTCGGCGACGAGCCGTTCCGGCAGGGCGCGAACGTCGACGCCGCCCGTCAGGATCTGGGCGAAGCCGAGCGCCATGCCGAGGGTGCCGAGGGTCACGATCAGCGCCGGGATGCGGGCGAGCGCGACGAGGCAGCCGTTGATCGCGCCCCAGGCGGCGCCGGAAACGAGCGCGATCAGCGTTCCGGCGGCGATCACCTCCCATCCGGCATCGGTGGTGCCGTAGGTCGTGCCCGAGGCGCCGGACATCGCCAGCATCGCCTGAGCGGAGACCACGGATGAGAAGACCAGCACGGCGCCGACCGAAAGATCGATCCCCGCCGCCACGATGACGAAGGTCTGGCCGACGGAAAGCACCAGCAGGATCGCGGCATTCACCGCGAGCATCGAGAGATTGTAGCTCGACGCGAATTGCACCGGCTTCAGCACGGCGAAGATTGCGATGAGCGCAATCAGGAGCACCAGCACCCAGCCGCCGCCGAGCAGGCGATGCCAGATTTCACGCTGGGATTCCGTATCGAGCGTTTCTGTACTCTCCGGCAACGGGCGGGCCATCACGCGGTCTCCTCGTTGTCTGCGACGGCGCCGGCCGGCTCTTCGCCTGCGGCGCCGCCGCTCGTCATGGCGGCCACGAGGTTGGCAACGGTCGCGTCGCGGGCGGGGATGTCGGCGACGCGGCGGCCGAGGCGCATCACCTGGATGCGGTCGGCGACCTCGATCACCTGGGGCATGTTGTGGCTGATGAGCACGACGGAGATGCCCTGGTCGCGCACCTGCCGGATGAGGTCGAGCACGCGCGCCGTCTGCACAACGCCGAGCGCGGCGGTCGGCTCGTCCATGAAGATCACCCGGTCGGCCCACATCGCGGCGCGCGCGATAGCGACGGACTGGCGCTGTCCGCCGGACAGCGTGGAGACCGGCACCTTCGCCGAGCGAAGCCGCACGCCGAGCCTCGCGAACTGCTCGCCGGCGCGCCGGCGCATCGCCGGCCGGTCGAGAAAGCCGAGCGCGCCGAGAAGGCCGGGCCGCAGCGTCTCGCGGCCGAGAAACAGGTTGTCGGCCGGCGTCAGCTCGGGCGCGAGCGCGAGGTCCTGATAGACGGTGGCGATGCCGTGCCGCTGCGCGGCCAGGGGGGAATCGAGCGCGACCGGCCTGCCTTCGACGAGGATCTCCCCGCCGTCCGGCTTCTCCGCGCCTGACAGAATCTTCACCAGCGTCGACTTGCCGGCGCCGTTATCGCCGATCAACGCGCAGATCTCGCCGGGAAACACGGTGAAATCCGCGCCGTCCAGCGCGTGGACATGGCCGAACCGGCGGCGGATGCCCCTGGCTTCGAGCAGAGGCGCGGCCATCACGCGCCGTCCCCGACCATGTCGAGGCCGATATTGTTGGAGAACGCGAACCACTCGTTGTACGAGGCCGCTGTCAGCCGCGACCAGTGATCGAACGCGGCTTCGGCGCTCGGAAAGCGCCAGATCTCCACCGTTTCGAAGTCGTGCTGGCCGCGGATGTGATAGCGCCCCACCGATGCGCCGCCGGAGGCACGCGAAGCCTCCGCGATGGCCGCCCACTGGGCTTGCCGTGCGTCGCGGTCCGCCGGCGAAAGCCGATACCAGTGCGGGCGGGGACGGGAGTAGTGAATCCAGATATACTCACTCATGGGATCAATCCTCAGGCCGCGGCGATCAGGTCTGCGAGCAGGCGCCGACGGCCTATGAAGTGGCGCGACGTTGTGAACATGAAATCGGCTGCGTGCTCGTGGCCCCGCATCGCGCTGTCGACGGCTTCCGGCGAAGCCGCCTCCCAGATGCCGAGGTGGTGCCAGCCGTGGGCCCAGTCGAGCCGGTGGCGGCCGGCAATGTTGATGTTGAGGTCGAGATCGCCGTTGAACGCCACGTCGCATTCGAGGTCGTATTCGCGGCGGGCCTCCGGGGACGCTGCCGTCCAGGCGTCGTTCCATTCCCACAGCGCAATGAAGCCCCAGGGCCGGTCGATCTCGCCGCCCCGGCCGGCGACGGTGGCGAACTCGCGCGGGCCGATCAGCCATTCGGTGGTGAAGCGTCGTGCCCAGCCCGCACGCTCCAGCCGC
The DNA here is from genome assembly GCA_023442215.1 of Pseudomonadota bacterium. Classification (GTDB taxonomy): domain Bacteria; phylum Pseudomonadota; class Alphaproteobacteria; order Rhizobiales; family Segnochrobactraceae; genus Pseudoxanthobacter. The sequence goes on along the minus strand of JAEZMP010000354.1, from coordinate 10,937 downwards.
ACGGTTCCGGCCAGCGCCGCCGAAAGGCTCGGCGCCTCGAACGCGCCGACGATATCGACGCCATGGGCGAAGCCGGTCTCGAACGCCGCCGGCTCATTGATGTCGACATCGAACATGGCGCGCACCGAAAGGCGCCACCCTTCGGCCGCCAGTTCCTGCAGCACCGCCGTGACGGCCGCGGCCTCCGCGGCCCCATAGACCCCCTCCTCGTCGCCCTGGCGTTTGGAGAGGAACAGCACCACCGCCCGGCCGTCCGCGGCCGCATCGGCGGAGAAGACGTCCGTTTCCCCGGTCAGAAGCGTCATGATGCCCCCCGTACGCGGGCCACGGCATTCATCAGCCGCTCGACGCGGGCCGGATCGACCGGGTTCCACCAGCGGCCATCGACCTTCAGCCACTGGCCGATGATGGCGCCATCGGCCACGGCGAACAGATCCGGCACCTGTTCCGGTGCGAGGCCCGAACCGACGATCACCGGCAGGTTGGTGCCGGCGCGCACTTCCTCGACCTCGCGCGGCTCGGTCGGCGAGCCGGTGCGCGTGCCGGTGGCGATCAGCACGTCGGCGTCGAACCACTCGGCATCGGTGGCCTGCTCGGTGATGGAACGGTCCGACGTGATCGCGTGGGCGCCGAACTTGACGTGCACGTCGGCGAAGATCGCGACGTCGTGGGCGCCGATCCGCGAGCGGTACCGCATCGCTTCCGGCGCAGGACCGTTCATGATGCCCTCGTTGGCGACGTAGGCGTTGACCCACTGGTTGGCACGCACCCAGCGCGCGCCGACCGCCTTGGCGATGGCAAGCGCCGGGATCACGCCGTTGGCGACGCAGGTGATGCCGATCGGCGTGTCCACCGCCGCTCGCACTTCCAGACACGCGGCGGTCAGCGCGGCCACCGTTTCCGGACCGATGTGCTCGGGCCGGGAGAACGGCATGTCGCTGGCGTTCTCGACGATGATGCCGTCGACGCCGCCCTCGGCGAGGACGCGGGCGTCGGCCACCGCCGCGGCATAGACGTCGCGCACGGACTCACCGCGATAGCGCGGCGCCCCCGGCAATGCCTTCAGGTGGATCACGCCGATCACCGGCTTCTTCACCGGAAAAAGGTCTGCGAGCGTGTCCGGCTTGGTGGGCAAGACTTTGGGTGCTGTCATGGGTTACTCGGTGTCTTCTCGGTCTCGATCCTGAATCGGCCTGCCTTCGGGCCCCCGCCCCGAACGGCCGCCCCGCGCGATGCCGGGAAGATGCCGGAAGGCAAAGACCACCCGTGCCCGGACGACGGATCGCCGGGAGGTTCGGCGCGCGTGGCGCCAGCGTGATCGGGCGGCGGTCAGGCCGCCCGGAATTGCGCGACTTCGGCGGCCGTGGGGTAGGACGCCTGGGCGCCGAGGCGCCCGCAGCTCAGCGTCGCCGCGGTGACCGCGGATTCGAGCGCTTCCGGCCCGGCCTTGCCGGCCAACCGGCCGGCGATGAACCAGCCGGCGAGGCAATCGCCCCCGCCGGTGGTATCCACGATGCGGATGCCTGTCGGCGCAGGCACGACGATGCCTCCGTCGGGCGTGCGGAACTCGGCGCCGGCGGGCCCGAGGGTACGGACCACCGTGCGAACTCCGGCTGCGAACAGCCTGTCGATGCCTTCGGTGCCGAGCAGGCCAACGGCGCGCTCGTTGCAGAACACCGCTTCGGCACCTGCCGCGATGTCGGCGATCGCCTCGAACCCGTCGGTGAAGGTGGCGGGCTCCAGATCGAGCGAGAACGGGATTCCTGCGGCACGGCAGCGTGCCGCGATGTCGCGGGCGGCGGCACCGTAGATGGCGGTGTGAAGCCAGCCGACACCGTCGAGACTTCGCGCACGCATCCACTCGACCGAGGGATACATCGTGACCCCCGGATCGAGCAGAAGCCGCTTCTCGCCGTGCGGCTCCAGAATGACCACGACCCGGCAGGTGCTGCCCGCCGCCGCCTCGGCATCGAGCGTCACGCCCGTTCCCGCCAGCGAGGCTCGCACCATCGTCGCCGCGGCGTCCCCGCCGAGCCGTAGCCAGGCCGAGACCGGGGCGCCGGCAAGCGCGCAGGCGACCGCGGCGTTCGCCACCACGCCGCCCGGCGCCTCGACCGCCGCGTGCACGTGCACCTTCTCGTCCGGCGCCGGCACATGGTCGACCACCATGGTCAGGTCGAGGCTGACGTCGCCGACAAAAAGGGCCCGGCCGTTCATTCTCGCACCAGATCGACGCGGAAGCGGTAGCGATCCGCCCGGAAGCGGACAACGGCATATTCGACCGGCGCTCCGGCCCCGTCGACGCCACGGCGCCGCGCGACCAGCGTCGCCGAACCCGCGGGGATATCGAGGACGTCCGCCACGGCCGGATCGGCGATGGCCGCCTCGATCATCTCGGAGCCGGCGACGATGCGGGCGCCGCAATGGGTCTCCAGCCAGGCATAAAGCGATCCGGAATCGAGCTCGCCGGTCGTCGGCGTGCGGTTGCCGAGACGTTGCGCGGGGATCCACGACAGGCACGCCGCCATCGGCCGGCCGTCGGCGATCAGAAGGCGATAGATGCGGAAGGCGTCCGTCTCGGGCGTGATACCGAGCGCTTCCGCAGCCTCGGTTCCGGCGCGTTCGAAGCCGGCGGCGAGCGTGCGGTACGACGCCGTGAGGCCGCGCTGGCGCATGTCCTCGGCGAAGCCCGAAAGCCGGGTCAGCGGCTGTTCCACCTGGGGTGCCAGCACGAGCGAACCCTTGCCGGACCGGCGGACGATGAGCCCCTCCTGCTCAAGCCGGTCGAGCGCGGCACGCGCGGTGGTGCGGCTGACGCCGAACACCTCGTTCAGCCGCGACTCCGAAGGCAGCGCCTCGCCCGGCTTGAAGTCGCCGGCCTCGATCGCCTTCCGCAGCCGGTCGGCGATCTGCCACCACAGTGGTAGCGGGCCCGAAGTGAGTTCGTTCTGATCCCAGCTCATGGGTATAACATACGAACGTCATGACGTTTGAGTCGAGCCGTAATTTTAGCCCTGCCGCACAAATGTGCGGCAGGGTCTGTTCAGGTCTGGGAGGCGGCGCCGTGCCGGCGCGCCACCCTCGTGTCAGTTGTGATTGAAGCTGCCGGCCTCGTCCTCCGACATCGGCCGGGTCACGGGATGCTTTTCGAAGAAGCTCACCGCGCGGCGAATATCGTCGACAAGTAGGCTGGCCAGATCGAAGCTGACGCCGTGGCGCACCAGGATGCGCTGGATGACGAGGTCCGTCCGGTTAGCCGGCATCGAATAGGCCGGCACCTGCCAGCCGCGGCTGCGGAGACGGTCGGCAAGGTCGTAGAGCGTATAGCCGCCGATGCCGATATCGTCCTTCAGCTTCCAGCACAGCGCGGGAATGCCGGCGGCCGCGTCGCCGTCAAACAGGATCTCGAACGGACCGATCGCCGCGATTTCCCGGGCGAGATATTGCGCCGTCTCGTAGCAGGCATTGTGGATGCGGGTGTATCCCTCGCGCCCGAGCCGGATGAAATTGTAGTATTGCGCAATCACCTGCCCGCCGGGACGGGAGAAATTGAGCGCGAACGTCGGCATGTCGCCGCCGAGATAGTTGACGTCGAAGATCAGCTCCTCCGGCAGGTCGGAGGCTTCCCGCCAGATCACCCAGCCCACGCCGAGCGGCGCGAGACCGAACTTGTGGCCGGACGTGTTGATCGATTTCACGCGCGGCAGCTGGAAATCCCACACGAGATCCGGCGCGCAGAAGGGAGCGAGAAAGCCGCCGCTGGCTCCGTCCACGTGGATCGGAATGTCGAGCCCGGTCTCCTTCTGCAACCGGTCGAGCGCGTCGCTGACCGCCTTCACCGGCTCGTACTGGCAGGTGAACGTCACGCCGATCGTCGGCACCACGCCGATGGTGTTCTCGTCGACGCGCTTGAGAACCTCCTCCGGATTCATGATCAGGCGGTCGCCCTCGAGCGGAATCTCGCGCAGTTCGACGTCGAAATAGCGCGCGAACTTGTGCCAGCAGATCTGGACCGGGCCACAGATCATGTTCGGCTTGTCGGTCGAGAGACCGGCGGCGGCGCGCCGCTTGCGCCATTGCCATTTCATCGCGAGACCGCCGAGCATCGCCGCCTCGGAAGAGCCGACGGTCGAGCAGCCGAGCGTTGTCACCGGATCGGGCGCGTTCCAGAGATTGGCGAGCATCCGCACGCAGCGCGCCTCGATCTCCGCAGTCTGGGGATATTCGTCCTTGTCGATCATGTTCTTGTCGATCGACAGGGACATGAGGTCCTGCACCTCCTCGTCGACCCAGGTCTGGCAGAAGGTCGCGAGGTTCTGGCGGGAGTTTCCGTCGAGCATCAGCTCGTCGCGCACGGCGGCGAACACGTGCCGGGGATCGCGCTGCCGGGGCGGAAAGCCCGCCTTCGGCAGGGCTTTCAGGAGATCGCGCGACGAATAGACGTCGTCCAGCACGGCGTCACGCAGATCGGCGTCGGATGGAGTTGAGGTCACGTGGCTCCCCTTCGCGAACATGGATAAAGCCGTGTTTAGAGGCTGTTGCCTGCCGGGAACAGGGGGCGCGCCGACGAGATGGACAATCCGGCCGCCTTTTGGCCGACGGCGCGATCACGCTTCCGCGTGCTTGTCGCCGAAATCTGGAAAGCGCGCCGCCCTCATGGCATCAGCACCGTGCCGGGTATGAAGCCGCCATCAAATCATGGCAGCATGGGATGACGGACCTGGCGCCGGTGCGTGGGTGCAGGACTGGCGGCAAGAGCGATCGCCGCCGGTGCCGTGCCGGCGTGGGCGCGCCATACCGGGCGGAAGCGGCGGACAGACGAATCGAGGCGGACATGTGTACTTCGCTGAGCTACAGCGATGCGGCGGGCAGGATTTATTTCGGTCGGACGCTGGAGCTGACGGTCGACCTTCCCTACCAGATCGCCTTTTTCCCGGCCGGCTTCCCCGTCCGATCCGAGGTCGAAGGCCATCCCCCGCTGCAGTTCGAGGCGCGGCATGGCGTCCTCGGCGTCACCATGCCGGCCCGCATTCCGACGCCCGACGCGCCCCTTGCCGTCGACGACTTCAAGGTGCTGGAAGGCCTGAACGATCAGGGGCTTACCTTCAGCCTGCTGTCCTACCCCGTCGCATCCGGCCCCCAGCAGGCCGTCGCGATGACGCAGGCGGTGCTGTCCGCGTCCGATCTCGGCACCTGGGTGCTGGGCCAGTTCGCCACCGTGGCAGACGTCAAGGCCGCGCTGGCGACCCAGCCCGTGGTGCTGCAGCCCCTCGCCATTCTCGGCGGTGTGGTCTCGCCGTTCCACTATGTCGTTCATGACGCATCCGGCGCGGCTCTCGTCATCGAGTTCAATCGCGGCAAGATGTCGGTCTACGACAACCCGGTCGGAGTGATGACCAACGGCCCCGAATTTCCCTGGCACCTCACCAATCTCAACAACTACACCTTCCTCACCAATGTCGACACGCCGTCGGCCAGTTTCGGCCGCTACAGGGCCGTGCAGCCGGATTCCGGCATCGCCACTGCCGGCCTGCCGGCATCCAATACCTCGGTCGGCCGCTTCGTGCGCGCCGCCTTCTATGCGCATTATGCGGAGAAGGCGGCCACCCCCGAGGCCGCGGTGGGCACGCTTGCGCACATCCTCAACAATTTCGACCGGCCGCGCGGCGTGAGCATCGACTATCCCGACAGCGGTGGCGGCGGCCACCTCGAGGTCGCCGGGCTGGAGCCGGAGAAGGGCACCGCCTACGCCACCGAGTTCACCACGTGGACGAGCCTCTCCGACCTCGACCGCAAGCTGTTCTTCATCCTCGACTACGGCAGCCTGAACTTCACCCGCTTCTATCTGGGCCAGCTGTCTTCCGTGAAGCAGCCGAAGATCGTCCCGCTCAAGCGCCTCTCCGGCGCGGCACCGGACGCGAGTTCCCTCCTCGCCGGCACAACCGCGGCGTGAGGCCGCGCGGCGCCGGACCGATGGCATGACCGCGCTTTTCAGGCACCGAGATGCGACCGGCGTCCACGTCGCCGGGCCATGGCCGTTCGTGACCTTCCGCAGTTACCGCCTCGGACACCGCCGGGTGTTCTGGCGTGCGCGGCAGCAACGCAAGGGCCTGATGCGGCGCGCGCGGGCGCTGGAAAACGCGCCAACGCCATTCTGGCAGTCCCGGCGCTACAACTGGTATGTCGGCGCGATCTTCGCGGTGGGCTCGTTCCTGTTCATGCTCGGAAGCGCGCTGAGCCTGCTGCCGGCGTCCGCCGGCATTGCTGCGGCCGCGATCAACATCGTGTTCTTTCTCGGCTCGATCCCCTTCACGACGGCGGCCTATCTCCAGCATTTCCAGGCCGCCAACGCGAGCGAGTTCACATTGTCGCCGGAGGGGCCGGCAGCCGGGCGCACCCTGTCGTTCATCGGCTGGCACCCTCGGAATGCCGGCTGGCTCAGCACTTTCACCCAGTTCGTCGGCACCGTCGCCTTTAACGTGAACACCTTCGACGGCATCCTCGCGCCCACCCGCTGGTATATCGAGGACGTGGCGATCTGGGTGCCCGACATGATCGGCTCCCTTCTCTTCCTCGTGTCGGCCTATCTCGCCTTCATCGAGACCGCTGGGGCCTACTGGCGGTGGAAGCCACGGGACCTCGCGTGGCAGATCGTGTTCGTCAACCTCGTCGGTTGCGTCGCCTTCATGATCGCCGCGATCGTCACCTATGTGCCGAGCGGGTCGGACCCGGCCTGGACGGGGATCATGGGTAACGCGCAGCTGTTCCTCGGCGCGCTGTGCTTCTTCATCGGCTCGTGGCTCACCATGCGCGAGAGCGAGACGGCGGCGCCGTGACCGCTGGCTCGCACCGCGAGGGCGCAAGGGTTGGATTGCCGGGCCTGCACTGGTAATTGTTGCACTCGGAACGAGATGGCGGGGCAGGATACAGGGGATGAGGCGGCGAGGTTCGCGACGGTTCTTTCCGGCCTTCGGTGCCGCACCCGCCGCGCTGGTCCTTGCCGGATGCAGCCTGCAATCGAGCCCGGCGCTTCCGCTTTTCGGCGCCTATTTCCCGTCTTGGCTGATCTGCCTCGCGCTCGGCGTGGTCGGCGCGATCCTGGTGCGCGGCGTGTTCATCCGTCTCGGGCTCGACGACATGCTGCCCTGGCGGCTTTTCGTCTACGCGTCGCTCGCAGCCGCCATCGGCTTCCTTGCCGCGCTCACGCTTTACGGACGCTGACCATGGCTCCGTCCGCCTATTCCCGCCGCCACAACCCGGTCGGCTACATACTGGCGGGGCTCATCGTCGCCGGGGCCGTCACCGCCGGCTGGGTCTATCTGAAGCGCGCGGAGAGCAATCCGTTGTCCGAGGATGCGGTGCTCACGGCGAACATCGTCAACATCGCCTCGACCGTGCCCGGCCGCATCGTCACCCTCGAGGTCGCCGAGAACCAGAAGGTCGCGAAGGGCGATCTCCTGTTCGCGATCGACCCGGTGCCGTACCGGCTCGCCGTCGAGCAGGCTCGGGCGGATCTGATGATCGCGGAAGCGGCCCGCGACAGCCAGAAGCGCACCATCAGCGCCGAGCAGTCGAACGCCGTCGTCGCCGACCAGCAGGTCATCCGCGCCCGCACCAATCTTGCACTCGCCGAACAGACGCTCGCCCGCCTCCTGCCGCTGCTTCCGAAGGGCTACGTCACTGCCCAGCAGGTCGACGACGCCCGCACGGCCCGTGACGATGCCCGCACCAGCCTGTCGCAGGCGATCAAGCAGGCCGAGGCGGCCGGCAGCCTCGTCAGCACCCTCGATGCGTCCGAGGCGCTGGTGGCCTCGCGGCGCGCGGCGCTCGCCATCGCCGAGCGTGGCCTCGCCAACACCGAGATCCGCGCACCCCACGCGGGCCGTGTGGTCGGCCTTGCCATCGCCTCCGGCGAGATTGTCGTGCCCGGCCAGTCTGTGTTCACGCTGATCGATACGGACGCGTGGTTCGCCAGCGCCTCGTTCCGCGAAACGGAACTGCCGGCGATCGAGGTCGGCGATTGCGCGCGCGTCTACGCGCTGGCCGACCGGTCGATCCCGATTTCCGGGCGCGTGGAAGGCATCGGCTGGGGCGTGGTGTCGGAGGATCTCCTGAACCTGCCGCGCGGCTTGCCCTATGTGCCGAAGTCGCTCAACTGGGTGCGCATCGCCCAGCGCTTTCCGGTGCGTATCCGCCTTCTGGACCCGCCGGAAAACCTGATGCGCATGGGGGCATCGGCGGTGGCCATCGTCCACCACGGCGAGCGCTGCTGATGACGGCGCCGGCGCGACCGTCGTTCCTCGCTCAGGTCCGGGCGGATCTGGCGCCGTTTCCTGGCCGCGCCGCGCTGACGTGGCGGATCGCGTTGCTGTGCGCCATCGTCTCGGCCACCGCGATGCTCTACCAGACGCCCGAAGCCGCGATCAGCTGCTACCTCATCATCTTCCTCATGAAGCCGGATGCGGTGCAGAACATCGCCACGGCCGTCGGGCTCATCGTGCTGGTGGCGCTCGTCGTCGCGGGGCTGGTGCCGCTGATCAACGCGACGGTGGATTCGCCTCTGCTGCGGATGCTGTCCATCGCCCTCGCCTCGTTCGTCTTCCTGTTCATCGGCGCGGCGAGCCAGCTCGGCGAGATCGGCGGCGTCATCGCGCTGGTGATCGCGTTCCTTTTGACCCTCGTCTCGATGGCTCCGGTGGCCGACGCGGTCACATTCGGCCTGCGCTATGCCGCCTACATGGCGATGATGCCGATGGCGGCGATGGTGGTGTTCAATCTCCTGCTGGGGCTGTCGCCGGTTCGCCTCCTGCGCGAGACGCTGCGCCAGCGGCTCGCGGCAGCGGCTGCCGCCGCTTCCGGCATTGCAGGTGCGGACGAAAGGCTGAATGCGCTGCTGCGTGCCGACAACGCCGCGCTCGCCAAGGAAGCCGGCTCGGTCAAGGCGCTCAACCTCGTTGCCCGCGACGCCGCAGGGCAGATCGGCCGCGACGTCCGGGCCTCCTATCGCCTCATGCTCGCCATTTCCGCATTGCCGGAGGACTGCGGCCGGGACCGGCGTGCCAGGCTCGCCTCCGCCATCGACGCGGCCCGTGCGGCGCTCGACGCCGGCGAGATGCCGCCCATGCCGCCTGCCGTTGCGGCCACAGCCGACGAGGCCGAACGCGCCGCGTTCGCCGCGCTCGCCAGCCTCGCCGGCGCTCCTGAAGGCAACGTTGCGGCCGCGCCGAAGCAGCCCTTCTTTGCGCCGGATGCCCTGACCAACCCCGACTATCAGCGTTTCGCTCTCAAGACGACGGCAGCGGCGGTGATCTGCTACGTCATCTATACCGGTCTCGACTGGCAGGGCATCCACACCGCGATGATCACCTGCTACGTGGCGGCCCTCGGCACGACCGGCGAGACCGTGCACAAGCTCGGGCTGCGCATCCTCGGCTGCCTCATCGGCGCGGCGCTCGGCATGGCCTCGATCCTCTTCGTGATGCCGCAGCTCGAGTCGGTCGGAGGCCTGATGGCACTGGTCTTCGCGGGCGTACTGGTCGGGGCCTGGGTCTCGACCGGACCGGAGCGCATCGCCTATGGCGGCGTGCAGATCGCCCTCGCCTTCCTGCTCACCGTGCTGCAGGGTTTCGGCCCGACAACCAGCCTCGACACGGCATGGGACCGCATCGTCGGCATCCTGCTCGGCAATCTCGTGGTCTATCTGATCTTCACGCGCATCTGGCCGGTCTCGGTCGAAAGCGCCGTGCGCGGACATCTGAAGTCCGCCATCGACAGCCTGTCGCGGCTCGCGGCGCTGGCGCCGGATCGGCGGGCCGGGGCCGTTCCGGAGGCGGCGCTGGCACGGTTCGAGGCCGGAAAGGCCGAAGAGCTGCTCGATCTCATCCCGTTCGAGCCTCGCGCCATCCGTCCTGCGCCCGAGAGCCAGGCACGGCTGCGGGCGGCCGCGGCGGAAGTCTCCGCGCTCGCCGGCGCGATCTTTGTCTCGCGCGATGCCCTGCCGTCGGCGGCCACGCGCCTCCGTGAAATCGCGGGCAGGATCGATGGCCGGGCGGGTGGAGTCGGCGCGGGTGGCGCGCAGGGACCGGACGCGATCCGGCGCGGGATCGAGCGCCTCGCCATGGCGGTGGTGGGCTGATGCGGTCGCGCCTCTCCCCGCTTCTCGCCTCCGGCGGGCTCGCGCTCGCCCTCGCCGCTTGCGCATCCAACGCGGGGAACATGACCTCGTCCGGCCCGGACAAGCCGTGGGCGCCCAACGGCCGCGAACAGGGGCTCTGGAGCGCGCAGACCCGTCCCGCGACGGCCGTTCCGAAGACGGCGAGCGGCGCGCCGGACTTCGGCATACCCGCCGATCCGGCGCTCGCTGCCATGCCCCCGACGCCGGATATCGATCCGGCCCGGACCTACACGCTGCCGGAACTGATCGATATCGCCCAGCGCAACAATCCCGACACCCGCGCCGCCTGGGAGAGGGCGCGACAGGCGGCACTGGCGGTCGGCATGGTGGAGGCGACCTATCTGCCGCTCATTACCGCCAATGTCATCGGCGGGCAGCAGCAGACGCAGACCCCCCTGCCTCTGCCGGTCGGAACACAACGCTATTTCAACACGACGTCGAGCGGCGTTTCCCCGTCCATCGCGCTGCAATGGCTGGTGTTCGATTTCGGCCAGCGCGCGGCGGTCGCGGATGCCGCCAAGCAGGGCGCCATCGCCGCCAACGTGCTGTTCAACGGCGAGCACCAGAAGCTGATCTTCGACGTCTCGCGCACCTATTATGGCTACGGCGCGGCCGTGACGCGCTCGCGCATCGCGCGACAGGCGCGCAGCAACAGCATCGCCATCCGCGCCGCTGCCGAGGGTCGCATGTCGCGCGGTCTCGCGACGACGGTCGAGGTCGCGCAGGCACGCCAGGCCGTCGCGCAGGCGGAGTTGCGCCGCGT
>JAEZMP010000348.1 GCA_023442215.1 Pseudomonadota bacterium | reverse complement strand
CGTCACCGCGATCGCTGGGATCGCTGACATCCGCACCATGCTGGCCGCGCTGCCTCCGGCGCAGGAAGGCGCTCCCCAGCCCGCGCTCGTTCAGGAGACGCTCCGCGACGCCCTCTCCGGCTACCTCGCGCTGCGCGGGATCGTTTCCATCGATGCGATCGATACGCAGGGGAATTATTTCCACGTCGGTGCTCCGTCGAAAAATGGGGAACCGAGCCGGGCCGAACGCGACCGGATGCTGCAGGCGATCCGCGACGGCGATCCGGGCATCAGCTGGCTGGGCGCCGACGCGGTGCCGGACGGGGATTCCTCGCTCGTGACGTTCGGCATCGCCGTTCACGCGACCGGACAGGCCGGCGGTGCACCCGGCAAGGCTCTTCCTTCCGCCGGCGGCGACATGATCGGCGCGCTCATCGTCCATCTCAGCGCCGACGAGCTTTTTCAGCACCTGCGCACCGCGAACAGCCGCAACCCCGGCACGCTGCTGGTGGTGGCGAGCGACGGTGTCGTGCTGTTTGCGGCGGACGGCACGAAGGTCGGCCAACCCGCGCCTGCGGCGGTCATCGATGCCATTTCCGGGGACGAGCCGGCGGTGGAGGCCCATATCGACGGGCAGCGCGCCATCGTCGCCTATGCCGAGGCGGCGAACATCGGCTGGTTCGTCGTCAACGTGACGCCGCTCGCCTCCGTCGAAGCACCGGCCCGCGCGATCGGCATTCTCACCTTCCTGATCCTGTGCGGCAGCCTGATTATCATCGTCGTTGCCGGAATCCTGGGTTCGAACCGGATCGTCCGGCCCATCCGGGCCCTGATCGACCGCTTCAAGATGCTGGAACATCCGACCGCCGACCTCAAGCCGCTGCCTGTCGTGGGAACCGGCGAGACGGCGGAACTCACGCACTGGTTCAACGTCTTCCTCGCCTCGGAAGCCGAACGCCGCAACGCCGCGGTGGCCCTGAGGGAGAGCGAGGAGCGTTATGCGCTGGCTGTGCGCGGCGCGAACGATGCCCTTTGGGACTGGGACCTGCGCTCGGACCGGATCTACTACTCTCCGCGCTGGAAGGCGCTGCTCGGCCTCGAGGAGACCGCCGTCCTGGACGACAGGCCGGATACATGGACGAACTCGATCCATCCGGACGACCGCGAGAACGTGCTCGCGCGCATCGCGGCGCACCTGGAAAGCAAGGCGCCGCAGCTGATGGTGGAGCACCGCCTGCGCCAGGCCGACGGGTCCTATATCTGGGTTCTGGCACGCGGGATCGCGCTACGCGACGACGAGGGCATGCCCTACCGGATGGCGGGCTCGCACACCGACATCACCTCGCGCAAGCGGGCGGAGGAACAGCTTCGCCACGACGCGATGCACGACACGCTGACCGGACTGCCGAACCGGCGCGCGATGTTCCGCATGCTGAGCCTGATGATGCGGGCGAGCACCCGCCACGGCAAGCAGACCGGCCTGCTGATCATCGACATCGACCGCTTCAAGGACGTCAACGATTCCCTCGGCCATAAGGCAGGCGACGCCGTTCTGGTCGCCGTCGCGGCCCGCCTGCGCCGGGAAGTGCGTGAGATCGACATCGTCGCCCGCCTCGGCGGCGACGAATTCGCCATTATCTTCCCGAACATCGACAGCATCGCCTCGATGCCGATGATCGCCGACCGCATCGTCGCAGCCATGCGCAAGCCCGTGGACGAAGGCTCCGAGCGCTACAGCATCACCGTCACCGCGGGCGCGACCGCCAGCGAATCCGAAAGCGCGCCCGAACTGCTGCTGCGGGAGGCGGACCTCGCCCTGTTCGAAGCGAAGCGGAGCGGCCGCAACCGCTTCAGCATCTACAACGAACGCATGGAGGTGGAGTCGCGCCGCCGGCTCGCCGTCGAGAACGCGCTGCGCAGCGAGCCCGCGATCGACGCCATCCGCATCCTGCTTCAGGCACAGGTCAACCCCGTCACCTGGAGGACCACGCGGTTCGAGGTGCTGTCGCGCTGGCAGAGCGCCGACGGCACGGTGATCAGCCCGGTCCAGTTCGTCGAGGCGGCGGAACATCTCGGCCTGATGCACGACATGACGCGCGCCATCATCCGCCGCGCGATCGAGGCGATCGAATATTTCGACCGGCGCGGCCACGACGAGATCAGCCTCGCGATCAATCTCAGCCCGAGCGACCTCGAGCATGTCGACTTCTCGTCTGAAGTGCTGTGGCAGCTCGCCGGGCGGAACATCTCGCCGAAGCGCCTTCAGTTCGAGATCATCGAAAGCACGCTGCTGCGAACGTCGAACGCGGTCGTCAGCAATATCCGCCATCTGGTCGAAGCCGGCTGCACGTTCGCCATCGACGACTTCGGTACCGGTTTCTCGGCTCTGTCCTACCTGTCGCGCTTTCCGATCGACACCATCAAGATCGACAAGTCCTTCGTCGTCGATACCGGCCTCGGTCAGGAGCCGGATTCGCTGATCCGCGCCATCATCGGCGTCGGCCACAGCCTGTCGATGCGGGTGGTTGCCGAAGGCGTGGAAACCCCGCTTCAGGCGCAGTTCCTGGCGGCCGAGGGCTGCACCCTGCTGCAGGGCTACCTGTTCTCGATGCCGGTTCCGGTCGAGGAAGCCGTGGAACTGCTGAAGCCCGGCATATTCGAGGAACGGGCGAAGGCCGGGAACGTCTGATCCCCGGCCTTCGCGAGATGTGAGATCTCGGCGTCCGCGCGCGGCGCGGTCAGGCCGCGGCGGAGGCCGTGGGCACCAGCTCGAGCATCGTCTCGAAGCCCTCGAACTCGGGATGGCCGAGCGTGAGCGGCTTGCCGGAGCCGGCGGTGCGGTGGGCGGCGCGGAACGCCTCCGAACGGGTCCAGTCCTCGAACGCCGCCCGGCTCTCCCACACGGTATGGGAGGCGTAGAGCGTGTGGTCCTCGCGCTCGGGACCGCGCAGCAGATGGAACGACTGGAAGCCCGGCACGCGGTCGAGATGGATCTCGCGCTTGGTCCAGACCTCCTCGAAGGCCGGTTCCTCGCCCTTGCGCACCTGGAATCGATTCATGGCAATGAACATGGCTCTGTCCTCAGAAGAATGACGATGCCGATCTTTTGCCGCGCCGCGAAGCGCAGGGCAAGCACTTCCTGCTTTTGAAACCTATTTGCAATTATTATAAGTCCAGTCGGCCGCAACCGGCTTTTTCTCTCCTCATAGGGCTCGGACGGCCGGGCATCACGAAAGGACGGGAGATACTGACCCGTCCGAAGACTGCCCCGCCCCCATTGCCAGCCGCGACGTCGGCGCGAAATCCCGGGAGCAACCGCGGCGATGCGCTTCAGGAAAGCGTCCGGTCGTAGGCGAGAACCGCATTCAGCAGCACCTGGGCTCCGGCGGCGCACTCCGCAGGCTCGGTCGATTCCGCCTCGTTGTGGCTGATACCGTCCTTGCAGGGCACGAAGATCATCGTGGTCGGGGCGACGCGGTTGACATAGCAGGCATCGTGCCCCGGGCCGGAGATGATGTCCCGCGCGGGATAACCGGCCGTGGCGGCGCCCTCCCGCACGCACGCGATCAGGTCAGGGTGGAACACGACGGGCGGCGACGACCAGATGCGCTCGCACACGATATCGAGACCCGTGGCGGCGCGCGCCTCTTCCACCGCCGCCTCGAGCGCGGCTTCCATGTCGTCGAGCACCGCGTCTTCAGGATGGCGGAAGTCCACGGAGAAGAACACCTCGCCGGGAATAACGTTGCGCGAGTTCGGCTTCACCTCGACGAGACCGACCGTGCCGACCGCCGGCGGACGCGCCTTGGCGATGGCATCGACTGCCTCGATCAGCCGGACGGCGCCGAGCAGCGCGTTCCGGCGCATCGTCATCGGCGTCGAGCCAGTGTGGGCCTCCTGCCCCTTCACCGTCGCCTCGTACCAGCGGATGCCCTGCACGCCCTGAACAATGCCGATGGTCTTGCCCTCGGCCTCCAGGATCGGTCCCTGTTCGATGTGCAGTTCGAACATCGCGCCGATCTCGACCGCGCCAGCGGGAATCTCACCGCGATAGCCGATCCCGTCGAGTGCCTCCGCGAAGGTCACGCCCTGGCGGTCGACGCGGCTGTCCGCGTAGGCGCGATCGAACACGCCGGCATAGACGCCCGAACCGAGCATGGCCGGCGCGAAGCGCGAGCCTTCCTCGTTGGTCCAGTTGACCAGCATGACGGGCGCGTTGGTCTCGTATCCGCTGCCGTGCAAGGTCTTCAGGACCTCGAGGCCCGCCAGCACGCCGAGCACGCCGTCGAACTTGCCGCCGGTCGGCTGGGTGTCGAGATGGCTTCCCATGGCGATCGGGGCGAGATCGCCGCGCCGGCCCGGCCGCACGGCGAACATGTTGCCGACCTCGTCCACCGTGACGGTGCAGCCGACGGCCTCGCACTCGGCCTTGAACCAGTCCCGCACCTGCCGGTCCCAGTCGGTCAGCGTCAGCCGACAGATGCCACCCTTGGGCGTGCCGCCGAGTTGCGCCGTGGTCATCAGCATGTCCCAGAGGCGCTTCGGGTCGATCTGGAGGTTCTGCAACATCACTCGTAGGTCCCTGGTCGGGCGCCGCGGCGTTCGCGCCCGCACCCTCACGCCGCTCATCATGCGGCTTTATCGTTTCGCGAGGTCGGCGCGCCCTCAGGGCGTCACGTCGATCCGCTCCACACGCTTCGGGGCGTTGAGTTCGCGCCACTGGGCATCCGCGACAGCGACGGCCGGGAAGGCCGGACGCGGCACGTACTGACCGTCGCCGGCTTCGGCGCGCAACTCCCTGTCGATCCAGGCGACCTTGCCGCGCGAGAGCACGACGGCCGGCAGGCCCGTGACCTCGTAACCCTCGAACACGTTGTAATCGATCCGGCTGATCTGGCTCGCCGCGGAAATCGTCTTCGTCGCCGCCGGGTCCCACACCACGAGATCGGCATCGGAACCGACAGCCACCGCGCCCTTTCGCGGATAGATATTCAGGATGCGGGCGATGTTGGTCGAGGTGACAGCGACGAACTCTTCACGCGTCAGCCGGCCGGTGCCGACGCCTGCGGTCCAAAGCACCGCCATGCGGTCTGCGAGGCCGCCCGTCCCGTTCGGAATGCGGGTGAAATCGGCCGCGCCGAGGCGCTTCTGTTCGGTGGTGAAGGCGCAGTGATCGGTCGCCACCACGTGCAGCGAGCCGGATTGCAGCCCGGCCCACAGGCTCGCCTGGTGCTCCCGGGCCCGGAAGGGCGGCGACATCACGCGCCGCGCCGCATAATCCCAGTCGCGGTTCTGGTATTCGCCGTCGTCGAGCACGAGATGCTGGATCAGGGGCTCGCCCCAGACGCGCTTGCCGGCGGCCCGCGCCCGGGCGATCGCCTCGTGGGACTGCCGGCAGGAGGTATGCACCACATAGAGCGGCGAGCCGGCCATGTCGGCGATCATGATGGCGCGGTTGGTGGCCTCGCCCTCGACTTCCGGTGGGCGGGAATAGGCGTGCCCCTCCGGGCCGGTGATGCCCTCGCGGAGATAGCGCTCCTGAAGACGGAACACGACGTCGCCGTTCTCGGCGTGAACCAGCGGCAGCGCCCCGAGCGACGCGCAGCGGCTGAACGAGTGGTAGAGCTCGTCGTCGTTCACCATCAAGGCGCCCTTATAGGCGAGGAAGTGCTTGAAGGTGTTGATGCCGTAGGTCTTCACCACGGTTTCCATGTCGTTGAACGTATCCCGGTCCCATCCGGTGACGCCCATGTGGAAGCCGTAGTCGGAGGCCGCGCGCTCGGCCTTGCGGCGATAGTCCTGGTAGGCGGACAGCATCGACTGCCCCGGCCCGGGAATGCAGAAATCCACCACCATCGTGGTGCCGCCGGAAAGCGCCGCCTTCGTGCCCCACTCGAAATCGTCGGCGGAGACGGTGCCCATGAACATGAAGTCGAGGTGGGTATGGGGATCGATGCCGCCGGGCAGGACATAGGCGCCGCCGGCCTCGATCACCTCCGCACCCGCCGGCACCTCGAGATCCGGCGCCACGGCGACGATGACGCCATCCTCGACAAACACGTCGGCACGCCGCGACCAGTCGTGGTTCACGACGGTTCCGCCTCGGATCAGGATCGCCATGGCTGCACTCTCTTCGTCGTCTGGACAAAAATCGGCAGGGCGGTCCGGCCGCCCTGCCCGTTCGCGATGGAAGCCGTCGCCGCAGCTTACTTCATGGCCTCGTAGACCTTGAAGGAATAGGCGCCCTCCGGCTTCTTGGTGATCACCGGGTCGGAACCGCCGGCCATCAGGATCTCCACCGTGCGGTCGAAGTCGGCGGGATCGAGCTTGCCGTCGTCCTTGGTGTCGAGCAGCTTGACGATCTCCTCGGCCATCCGCTTCTGGTGCTCGGCCGTCTGGGCGCCGGAGGCGTCGTTGTCGAGCACGATCTCGGCCGCCTCGTCCGGGTGCTGGCGGGCATAGTCCCAGCCCTTCATGGTCGCCTTCACGAAGCGGGCCATCTTGTCGACGAACTTCGGATCGTCGAGGTTCTTCTCCATGACGTAGAGGCCGTCCTCGAGGGTGGCGACGCCTTCGTCCTCATACTTGAAGACGACGAGGTCCTCCGGCTTCACGCCGGCCTCGATGACCTGCCAATATTCGTTGTAGCTCATGGTGGAGATGCAATCGGCCTGCTTCTGCAGCAGCGGATCGACATTGAAACCCTGCTTGATCACGGTCACGCCGTCCGGCGAGCCATCGGTCTTGAGGCCGAGCTTCGACATCCACGCGAGGAACGGATACTCGTTGCCGCCGAACCAGACGCCGAGCTTCTTGCCCTTCAGGTCGGCCGGCGTCTTGATGCCGGTGTCCTTGCGGCAGGTGAGCCACAGGCCGGACTTCTTGAACGGCTGCGAGATGTTGACGAGCGGCACGCCCTTCTCCCGGGAGGCGAGCGCCGAGGGAAGCCAGTCGATCACCACGTCGGCGCCGCCGCCGGCGATCACCTGCGGGGGAGCGACGTCCGGCCCGCCGGGATTGATCGTCACGTCCAGCCCCTCGTCGGTGTAGTAGCCCTTCTCCTTCGCCACGTAGTAGCCGGCGAACTGGGCCTGGGTGACCCACTTCAGCTGCAGCGTCACCGCATCGGCGGCAAGCGCCCGGTCCGCGGGTGCGAACGCGGTCAGTCCCAGGCTGGTCATGCCGAGGAACAGTCCCGCGGCGAGCATCCGTTTAAACGTCATGGTTCCTGCCTCCGGTTGTTTTGCCGCCGCCCGGGAAGAGGCGCCGGTCGCTTTAATCACGTGCGGTAGGACGCGTGCCAGAACGTCGCGCGCCGCTCGATCAGGGAGACGAGGCCGTAGAACAGCGTGCCCGAAACGGCGGCGAGCGCGATTTCCGCCCACACCATGTCGAGCGCCATCCGCCCTGCCTCGATGGAAATGCGAAAGCCGATGCCGACGATGGGCGTGCCGAAGAACTCGGCGACGATCGCGCCGATCAGCGCGAGCGTGGAGTTGATCTTCAGCGCGTTGAACAGGAACGGCATCGCCGCGGGAAGCCGCAGCTTGAGAAGCGTCTGCCACCAGGTCGCACCGTAGGAGCGCATCAGATCGCGTTCCAGCGGCCCGGCCGAGGCCAGACCGGCAACGGCGTTCACGAGCATGGGGAAGAACGTCATCACCACGACCACGGCGGCCTTGGACGGCCAGTCGAAGCCGAACCACATCACCATGATCGGAGCGATGCCGATGATCGGCAGCGCCGAGACGAACTGTCCGAGCGGCAGCAGGCCGCGCCGCAGGAACGGCACCCGGTCGGCCGCGACCGCCACCACGAAGCCGGCGATGTTGCCGATGGCGTAGCCCGACAGCACGCCCTTGAGGAAAGTCTGCACGAAGTCGGCGCCGAGCATCGGAAGGTCGCCGACGATGCGCTGCGAGATCGCGCTCGGTGCCGGCATCAGCACCGCGGGTACCGCGAAGGCCCGCACGCAGATTTCCCACAGATAGAACAGGAACGCGCCGAACAGCACCGGCACCGCGATGGTGATGAAACGCGCCTGCGCCACCGAACGCGGCCGCTGGCTCGCGAGTGCCGACACCATCAGGCTCGCGCCGGCCCAGGCCGCGAACGCCAGCGACCAGAACCCGGAACCGGCCGCACCCGCGACGCCGGGAAGGTCGAGCGCCGCCAGAGAGGCACCGGCCAGACCGAGCGAAGCCGCGAGCCCGGGGATCAGCGCCAGGCCCGACGGCCGGCGCGGCCGCAGCGACGTCCACAACAGAAACGCCGCGGAGACGACGACAACGGCGAAGGCCACCGGCATTGCCGCCAGCGCCACCGGCGGGGAGCCACCGAGTGGAAGCTGTGTCGCCGCCCCGGCCGCGAGCGCGGCTGCGAACAGCCCGAGCCGCACGCCGGGTGCCGGGCGTGCCGAAACCTTGGGGTTGGGCGAGACACCAGCGCCCGCCGCCGTCGCCGTCTGTCCGGCGCTCGCGCTCATGACCGCGCCCCCATGAGCCGGCCGACGAGGCGCTCGATGGCACCGATCAGCGAGACGAGCGCGGCCGCAACGATCGCCGCGGCGAACAGGGCCGCCCAGATCTGCACGGTCTGGCCGTAATAGGAGCCGGCCAGCAGCCGCGCGCCGAGGCCGGCCTGGGCGCCGGTCGGCAGTTCCGCGACGATGGCGCCGACGAGCGAGATCGCCACCGCCACCTTCAGGCTGGCGAACAGGAACGGCACCGCCGCCGGAAGCCGCAATTTCCAGAACGTCTGCGCCGCCGTGGCCGAATAGGTGCGCATCAGCTCCCGCATCAGCACGTCGGGCGAGGTCAGCCCCTTCACGAGGCCGATGGTCACCGGAAAGAAGCAGAGATAGGCCGAGATCAGCGCCTTCGGCATCGTGCCCCTAATACCGAGCGAGCCGAACACCACGATCACGATCGGCGCTATGGCGAGGATCGGGATGGTCTGCGAGGAGATGATCCACGGCATCAGGCTCATTTCGAGCGTGCGGACGTGAACGATCAGCACGGCGAGCAGGACGCCGAGCACGGTGCCGATGCAGAAGCCCACGATCGCGGCCGAGAGCGTGATCCAGGCATGGTAGACGAGGCTGCGCTTGGAAGTGACGGCGACGCCGAGCACCGTCTTGTCCAGTTCGGCGACGATCTGGTGCGGCGCCGGCAGAAGGGGCCGGTCGAGCGACATCGTCGCGGTGACCGCCTGCCGCCAGTCCATCGGCGTGCCCGCCCGCTCGGCGGCATCGCGCACCGCCGTGATGTTCATGGCGGCGGTCGCGCA
>JAEZMP010000455.1 GCA_023442215.1 Pseudomonadota bacterium | reverse complement strand
GCTTTCATCGCCGACGTCGCTGCGGGCCTGCCGGAACTGCCGGACGAGAAGCGCGCGCGTTTCATCGCCGATTACGGCCTCTCGGGCTACGACGCGAGCGTTCTGGTGTCCGATCAGGCCTCGTCGGATTATTTCGAGGCGGTGGCAAAGGGGCGCGACGCCAAGCAGGCGGCGAACTGGGTGATCAACGAGCTGTTCGGGCGCCTCAACAAGGAAGGGCACGCCATCGCGGACAGCCCGATCGACGCGGCCTCGCTCGGCACCATCCTCGACCTGATCGCCGAGAACGTCATTTCCGGCAAGATCGCCAAGGATGTGTTCGAGATCGTGTGGCAGGAAGGCGGCGATCCGCGCGCGGTCGTCGAGGCGCGCGGGCTGAAGCAGGTCACCGACACCGGTGCCATCGAGGCGGCGGTCGATGCGGTGATCGCGGCGAATCCGGACAAGGTCGCTCAGGCGCTGGCGAAGCCGACGCTCGCGGGATGGTTCGTTGGCCAGGTCATGAAGTCGACCGGCGGCAAGGCCAACCCCCAGTCGGTCAATGCGATCGTGAAGGCGAAGCTCGGCATCGAGTAAGCCTCCCGCGCTTGCCAAGAAAGGCCCGCCACCAAGCGGGCCTTTTTCATGTCCGGCGGGTCGCCACCGCTGCCGGGCCGGAAGCGTTTCGGCCGCTGTCCGCGACGGCCGTGGTCCCGGCCGCGGCACATGGTCGGCTCCTTCAGGGCGGCGCACGTGCCGCCGGCGGGTGCGCGCCGAAAGTTGATCTATCCGGGGCGTGCATCGGCCGGCAGGTGCTATTCAAATGGGGCAGAGCCGGCCAGCGGCCGGGCTGCGGCTCGGCGCGTATGTGAGCGGATATGTCGTCGCCCGTGCGCGAGCGCACATATCGATTGAACCGATCACGGCCGAGCTGCGTTATTGAAGGCAACTGCGACATGCGGCCGGCCGGCGTCGGCCCGTCCTGGAACGCAAGGAGATGATGATGGCGGATCAAAAAGGCGCGGCCGAAGGTGTGAGCGCGGAAGACGTGGCGGCCGAGTTCGCCACCCTGAAGGCCGATATCGCACGGCTTACGGAGACGGTTCGCGCCCTTATCGCCAATGAAGCGGAACATGCGGCCGGCACCGTGCGTGGCCATGCCCGCGCCGCGGCGGCGAAGGCAGGCGAGGCGGTGGACCGTCTGGCCACCGAAGGTCAGGCTGCAGCGCGTGAAGCGAAGGTGAAGGCCGGCGAGGCTGCGACCGATCTCACCCATCTCGTCGAGCGCAATCCCATCGGTTCGGTCGCCGCCGCGTTCGGCATCGGCTTTCTCATCGGCCTGCTGACGCGCCGCAACTGAGCTTGCATCTCGTTTCAATGCACCCCTGCCGGACAGTCCGCGTTCGGCAGGAGGCGCATCGGAGATGGTTGCAGGATCGTTCTGCACGCGTGCCGGAGCTCTTCGAGCGGTTCGGCCGCGGCATTGCAGGACTATGCGAATACGGGCAGGCGCTCTGGATCGAGGAGCGCCAGCCTCGTCCCGGCCAACCAGATCGCTTCGAAGGCCGGGCGGTTCATCTGAGGGCTGCGGCGCCTCGGCGGAATGTCCCGTCGTCGCATCAGGATAGGGGATCATCGGCATGACGAAGCAGGGCATGATCGGGCAGCTGCTCGGTGCAGTATTGAACCGCGCGGTCGGGCCGATCATCGCCTTGGGACGCGCGCGCGCCGAGGCGGCGGCGCGGCGCGCGATCACGCTTGCCATCGGCATTGCCGTGGGCGGCGTGCTTGCCGCGATCGGCATCGTCTTCCTTTTACTGGCGCTCACGATCTACGCGACACCTCATCTTGGCCCCGCCGGTGCTGCTGCGGCCACCGGTGGCGGCGCCCTCGTCGTCGGCCTGATCGTGATTCTCGTGGTGACGGCGCGACGGCCCGCGCCCCCGCCGCCTCCGACTGCATCGGCCGGCGTCGACGCGGTGTTCGCCGCTGCCAGCGACCTCGGGCGCTCGGTGCGCGAGAAGGCGGAGAAGGTCGCGGAAAGCGATGCGGCGCGTACGGCGAAGTCGTCGACCGCCGTGGGTCTGGCGCTTGCGGCGCTTGCGGCGGGCATCATCGTCGGGCTGCGGGGCTGACATAGTCCCAACCGAGGGCGGGACACGGTTGTCCGCGCGGGAAGGTACGGCGCGTGAGTCGCCAGCCGGCCCGTCGTGCCGCCGTCGCACGGTGTTATGCCGGGCGGTTCATTCTGGTGCACCCACCCGCGGCCGGCCGATTACCCTGATCTTTCCGCTGTTGCCGCCCCCGCAGAAGAACCGGTCGCCACCATCGGACTCCAGCCCCGAGACGATCTGGCCTGCCGGCATGGCGAGGCGGGCGGTCACGGCACCATTCTGCGGATTGATCCGGCGCACTTCGCTCGCCTCGTCCTCCCACGTGCCATGCCACAGTTCGCCGTCCACCCAGCTCACGCCCGTCACGAAGCGGTCCGAGCGGATCGTCCTCAGCACGGCGCCGGTATCGGGATCGATCTGGCAGATCGTGCGGTCGCGATATTGCCCGACCCAGAGCGTTCCCTCCGCCCACGCCAGGCCCGAAGCCATGCCGTTGCCCGGCGCCGGAATGGTCTTCACCACGGCGCCGGTTTCGGGATCGATCTTCCGGATCACGGCATCCGCGATCTGGAACAGGTGCCTGCCGTCGAATGCAGTGCCGGCATCGGCCGCGATATCCACGGCTCCGGCGATTTCCCCGGTGCCGGGATCGAGCGCGTTCAGCCTGTCGCCGGAGGCGAACCAGACGTGCCTGCCGTCGAAGCTGACGCCGTGTACGCTGTCGATGCCCGGGAAAGGGCCGTACTCGCGAAGAATTTCCGCTTCGCCCGCCAGTCCGTCTGCCTCTTCGCGCTCGTCCATCGTCAGGTTCCCGATGTCTGCGGTCCGCTGGTCTTCGGTCGGCATCTCGGCGTGCCCTCCGTCGCCACCTCTTCCGGGATCGGCCCGATCCGAGGGCGGAGGCCAGCGCCTCCCGGATCGGATGGAGTCACCAGATCGACGGGGATAGGCGCTCCAGCCTGAAGCTGCCGCACCGGGGCTTCTTTGCGCAGTGGCCTGGGTCCGCACACCGAGCGGTGCGCTCGCCCGGGCATGCTTTATCCATCTGCCAGCGGTGCCGAGAGTAACATGCTTGTCGGGAAACCCGGCACGGTCGCCATCGTCCACCGGCAGGTGCGCCCCCGGCCGAACGACTGGGCCTTGCCGGCTCCGGCGAGCGCCTCGAGCGCGCGTTGAACGGTTCGGGGGCTGATGTCGAGCGCTAGCGCCAGCGCGGAGCTCGACCACGCCTCGCCGTCGGCGAGAAGCGCCAGCACGGCGCCGTGGTCTCCTTCCACCGGTGGCGCGATGACCGCGACCGTTCCGGCATCGTGCGGCCTCAGCATGAAGCCGCGTCGGGTGGCGCTCGGCAGGCCGAGCGGCGCGAGCGCCTTGCGCAGCCGGCCCATCTCCACGCGCAGCCGCGCGCGGTGCGATTCGTCCGCCTCCCGGGCCCGAAAGGCGCGTGCGACGAGCGCCTCCCGCGAGACGTCGCCCGGCCATTGCTCGGCGAGTGCCCGGACAAGCGCGAACAGAACCGGCCGGCCGGCGAGTGAGACGGCGGACGCCTGCCGCCGCACGACACCCCGGCAGGCATCGATCACGAGCGCATCAGACGCGAGCAGGTCCTCCACATCCGCAAGCCGCAGGTCGCATTCGCCATCGCGCGAGATCAGCCGGGCGGCGGGCGCGTCGAGCATCTGCCGTGCCCGTTCCACCTCTGCCTCCAGGGCCGGAATGCGCGCCGTGGTGGCGGCATCCCTTGCCTGGTCGAGCGCCGTTCGCGCCGGCTCCGCCCTGATGCGCCGCATCGCGATGCCCGCGGCCACCAGCCAGTAGCCCGGCCGCGAGGCCCGGGGCAGCGCCGCGGCATCAAGGGCGGCCAGCGCGGCGTCCGCCGCATCGAGCCGGCCGACCAGAAGCAGCCGCCGTGCCTCCAGATAGCCGGCATGGGCCGCATTGGCCCTGTCGCCGCATGCCGCGAGTGCCGCCTGCGCGGCGGGGAGCGACACGGCCGGGTTGGAGAGGTCGCGGGAGACGAGGGCGATCTCCGCTTCGGCGAGGCGGCAACGCGCCCGCCCGAGCGGTACGGAAGGGCCGAACGCCTGCGCCGCACGCCGCAGCAGTGCCTTCGCCCGCGCGAGGTCGCCGAGTTGGGCCATGGCGATGCCGCGCAGCGCGAGCGCCTCCGGCTCTTCCCGCAGGGCGATCCGCTTCAGCGCCGCGAACGGGTCGCCGGCTGCGAGCGCGCGGGCCGCCTGTGCCATCAGCGCGTCCATAGGAATCCCGTCACGGTTGTCACTCCCGTCCGGTCGCCTCGCTCGCCTAGGGTTCACTTACCGGCCGCAGCGCGGCACGTCGACAATCGAACGGGAGGCGGCAAATGACAACGGTCCCGGCAGAGGGCGCGGAACGGCGGGAGCAGGGATCGACCGGCCATCTGTCCGGCTGGCTCGCGCTCGCGGCGTCGCCGGTCTTCGCGGCCATGGCCGGTATCGCTGCGGGCGAGGCCTCTCCCGCCCCGTTCTGCACCGTGGGGCAGGGCGTTCTGCCCCTCGACGGCATGGCCGCGATGTACCTGCTGATGAGCCTGTTTCACCTGCCGCCGTGGCTGAAGCTCGCGACCCGCTTCAGTCGCAACGGCGCATCTCCAAACCGGAAGGAAAACGACCATGAACCAGATCGTCTCCCGTGAAGACTGGATCGATGCCCGCAAGGCGCTGCTCGCGCGCGAGCGGGCCCTGACGCACGAGCTCGACGCCCTGCGTGCCGAGCGCCGGAACCTGCCGTGGACGCGCGTCGAAAAATCCTATGTATTCACCAGTCCCGAAGGCCCGCGCAGCCTCGCGGACCTCTTCGGCGATCACAGCCAGCTTGCGATCTATCACTTCATGCTGACCCCCGGCTCGGATCACATCTGCCCGGGCTGCTCGTTCATCTCCGACCACGTCGACGCCGCGCGGCAGCATTTCGAGCAGGCCGACCTGTCGTTCGCCGCGGTCTCGCGCGTGCCGCTGGCGCGGATCGAAGCCGTCCGCGCCCGGATGGGCTGGGGCTTCCCGTGGGTGTCCTCCGAGGGAAGCGACTTCAACTTCGACTTCGGCGTGTCCTTCACGCCCGAGGACATCGCCGCCGGTCAGGCGATCTACAATTACGGCACGCCGATCCGCAGGAGCACGGACATGTTCGGTGTCAGCATCTTCGCGCGGGACGACGATGGCGCGGTATTCCACACCTACTCGACCTACCATCGCGGCGCGGAACTGCTGATCGGTGCCTTCAACTGGCTCGATCTCGCCCCGAAGGGCCGCAACGAGGCGGGGACCATGAGCTGGGTGCGCCTGCACGACGAATACGAGAACGCCTTCTGATCCGATCGGATCATTCGGCCAGCAACCTTGCGGCACGCGGTCGGGTCCCGGCTCGCGGCCGCCGGCTCGTCGACGGCACGCCCTCCCATGGCGCGCCGTCCTCCCTTGGCGGATCCCGGCCCGTCCGTCACACCGCCCGCAGGGTGCGGATCGGCCGGCCCGGCGTCAGCGCTTCGGCGCTCGCGGCGATGCTGCGGGCGTCGATGCCGTTGTGGCGATAGAGGTCCGCGATCGAACCCGTCTGGCCGAAATGCTCGACGCCGAGCGAGCGGGTACGATGTCCGTGAACCGATCCGAGCCACGCCAGTGTCGCCGGATGGCCGTCGATCACCGTGACGATCCCGCCGTGGGAGGGAACGCCGTCGAGCAGCCGTTCCACGTGGCTCGCCGCGTGGGCGATACCACCTTCGCGGGCGCGCTGCGCCGCCGTCCAGCCGGCATTGAGGCGGTCGGCCGAGGTGATGGCGAGAAGCCCGATGTCGCGGCGGTCCTCGCCCATCATGCCGACCGCCTCGATCGCTTCCGGTGCGACCGCGCCGGTATAGGCGACGATGACCTGCGCATTCGGTCCGGGCCGGCGCATCCAGTAGCCGCCGTTGACGATGTCCTCCGCAAGCTGCGGCGTGATCTCCCGCCGCGGCTGTTCCAGGCTGCGGGTCGAGAGCCGCAGATAGACGGAACCGCCGGTGGTGTCGCGCAACCACGTCGTGCGGTCCGGCTCGCCCTCGCCGGAGCGCTGCATGTAGGCGAAGGCCCAGCGCATCATCACCGCCAGCTCGTCGACGAAGGCCGGTTCGAAGCTCGCGAGGCCGTCCTGCGCCATGCCGATCAGCGGCGTCGCGATCGACTGGTGCGCGCCGCCTTCCGGCGCGAGCGTCACGCCCGAGGGCGTCGCGACCAGCAGGAAGCGCGCATCCTGGTAGCAGGCATAGTTCAGCGCATCGAGGCCACGCCCGATGAACGGGTCGTACAGCGTCCCGACCGGCAATAGCCGCTCGCCGAAGATCGAATGCGAGAGCCCGAGCGCCGACAGCATGATGAAGAGGTTGTTCTCGGCAATGCCGAGCTCCATGTGCTGGCCCTTCGGCGAGAACTCCCAATTGTAGGTGGAGGGAATCCGCTCGGCCTTGAACAGGTCCGCCATCGCCTCCTTCGCGAACAGCCCGCGGCGGTTGACCCAGGCGCCGAGATTGGTCGAGACCGTCACGTCCGGCGAGGTGGTGACGATCCGATCGGCGAGCGCGGTGCCGGACTTGCCGATCTCGTGCATCACGAGGCCGAAGCCCTGCTGGGTCGACATCGAAGGCTGGGCTGCGACTGCGAGCGTCCCCGGCACCGCGATCTCCGGGGCCGTGAACCGGCGCCGGCCGCGGCGCGCGAACGGGACGGTGTCGAGGAACGCCTGCACGGCGGCCCCGTCGAGGTCGAGCCCTTCGAACTTGTCCCATTCGTGGCCCGGCCGCACGTTCATCGCCGCGCGCAGGCCTTCCACCTGTGCCGGCGTCATCAGGCCGGCGTGGTTGTCCTTGTGGCCGGCGAGCGGCAGGCCGAAGCCCTTGATCGTGTAGGCGATGAAGCACACCGGGCGGTCGTGCCCGCGCGCCGCCTCGAAGGCCTCGATCAGCGAGGGCAGGTCGTGGCCGCCGAGATTGCCCATCAGCGCGGCGAGTTCGGCATCGCTCCGCCGGCCGATCAGCGCCGAGACCGGCCCCTGGTCGCCGAGATCGTCCATCAGCCGTTTGCGCCAGGCGGCACCGCCCTGGAAGGTCAGCGCCGAATAGAGCTGGTTCGGGCAGGCGTCGATCCACTCGCGCAGCCTGTCGCCTCCCGGCTCGGCGAATGCCGCCTGCTGGCGCTTGCCGTGCTTGATGAGGACCACGTCCCAGCCGAAATTGCGGAAGATCGCCTCGAAGCGCGCCCAAAGCCCCTCGCGCACCACGGCATCGAGGCTCTGGCGGTTATAGTCGACCACCCACCAGGTGTTGCGCAGGCCGTGCTTCCAGCCTTCCAGCAGCGCCTCGAAGATGTTGCCTTCGTCCATCTCGGCATCGCCGACGAGCGCCACCATCTTGCCGGCCGGCATGTCGGGCTTCCAGCCCTTGGCCTGCACATAGTCCTGCACCAGCGCCGCGAACAGCGTCTGCGCCACGCCGAGCCCGACCGAGCCGGTGGAGAAATCCACGTCGTCGACGTCCTTGGTGCGCGAGGGATAGGACTGCACGCCCTTGAAGCCACGGAAGTTCTCCATCTTCTCGCGGGTCTGG
>JAEZMP010000451.1 GCA_023442215.1 Pseudomonadota bacterium | reverse complement strand
CATGACGGACGCTCCGGCTGCGGAAAGAGGCCGAGCACCGGCTCGCCCTCGGAGGGAACGGCACGGGCGGCGGAAACGGTCGGGACGGAGGCGGGCGCCGCCGCGGGTGCGCGGGGCGCCTCGTCCGGGGCGGCGGCACGGGCCTGCCGTTCGGCGAAATAGCGCCGCTCGCAGTCTTCGCGGTCGTGCCCGGCGACCACGGCGGCCTCGCGCCAGCCGCGGCGGGCGAGCGTCCAGCGCCTCAGCCCGTTGGCCTCGAACGCGAACGCGACATTGAAGGCGAGCGCGGCGATCAGGTCGGCCCCGGTGCCGAGCCGCCCCACGGCGAGATTGAGCGCCACCGCGACCACGATCCAGCCGATCAGGACCAGCCACAGGCGATGGCAGAGCAGCCACAGCGCCGGCACGAACAGCGCCAGCCACGAAAAGCCCTCGCGCACGAACGCGACGCGCTCGGCGTCGCGCCGGGCATCGCCGGACCGCGGCGGCTCCATGACGATATAGAGGCTCATGGCATGGTCCTCGGCATGGTCCTCGTTTCGCGGCCGGCGACAGGCCGCCCGAAGCCGCGCCCGCCGGTCCGGCTCAGCCGTCGAGGCTGCCCTTGGTCGACGGAATCACGTTCGCCTGGCGCGGGTCGATGGCGAAGGCCGCCTTCAGCGCGCGCGCCAGCCCCTTGAAGCAGCTCTCCGCTATATGGTGGCTGTTGGCGCCGTAGAGAGTCTCGACGTGGAGGGTCAGCCCTGCGTTGAACGCGAAGGCGCGGAAGAACTCCTCTACCAGCTCGGTGTCGAACGTCCCGATCTTGGGGCTCGGGAACGTGGTGCGGAACACCAGGAACGGCCGGCCGGAGACGTCGACGGCGACGCGCGTCAGCGCCTCGTCCATCGGCAGGTAGGCGTCGGCATAGCGGGTGATGCCGCGCCGGTCGCCCAGCGCCTGCCGCACCGCGACGCCGAGCGCGATGCCGACATCCTCCACGGTGTGGTGGTCGTCGATGTGCAGGTCGCCCTTGGCCGAAATGTCGAGGTCGAACAGCCCGTGGCGGGCGATCTGGTCCAGCATGTGGTCGAAGAAGCCGACGCCGGTCGAGATCGCGGCCTTGCCGGTGCCGTCGAGGTCGATGCCCACGACGATCTCGGTCTCGTTCGTCTTGCGCTCGATGCGCCCGCTGCGCATGGCCAGCTCCCGCCTTCGCAAAAAGGGAAGCCGGCGAACGCCCGTCCGCCGGCCGCGCCGTTCTATCAGAGGGGGGCGGCCGATGAAAGCCGTCGCGCCGCGTCCTTTCGGGGGCGGCGCGAGCGGCCTCCGGCAGCCCGGTTCAGGTCACGTTGAACGCCGCGACCGCCGCCATGTTGGCGAGTTCGGCATCCTTCGCCCCGAGCGAGACGATCTGGACCGACTTGTCGAGCCCGACGAGGAACGGACCGACCACCGTCGCGCCGCCGATCTCGCGCATCATCCGCGTCGCGATCGAGGCGGCGTCGGCGGAAGGCATCACCAGCACGTTCGCCGGGCCGGACAGGCTCGTGAACGGGTAGGTGGCGAGCAGTTCGGCATTGAGCGCCACGTCGGCGGCCATCTCGCCGTCCACCTCGAAATCGATGCGCCGCTTGGAAAGCAGCCGCACTGCCGCCTGCACCCGCGCCGCGCTTTCGCTCGGCGGCTGGCCGAAGGTCGCGTTGGCGAGCATCGCCACCTTCGGCTCGTAGCCGAGCCGGCGGGCGACGTGGGCGGCCTCGACCGCGATGTCGGCCAGTTCCTCCGCCGTCGGGGTGTCGTGCACGGCGGTGTCGGCCACGATCACCGTGCGGCCCCGGGTCAGCACCAGCGACACGCCGATCAGCGTGTGGCCGGGCTTGCGGTCGATCACCTTCAGCACCGCCTCGAAGGTGGTGGCGAAGTTGCGCGTCGCGCCGGTCACCATGGCGTCCGCCTCGCCGCGGGCCACCATCAGCGCGCCGAAGAAGTTGCGGTCGTTGTTGACGAGCCGCTGGCAGTCGCGCCGCAGGAAGCCCTGGCGCTGCAGCCGGGCATAGAGGAAGTCGGCATAATCCTTGTTGCGGCTCGACAGGCGCGCGTTCAGCACCTCCATGCCGGGCTTGAACTCGATGCCGGCATCGGCGGCGGCGGCGGCGATGATCTCCTCGCGGCCGATCAGGATCGCGGTGCCGAGGCCCTGCGAGACGAAGCTGGAGGCGGCGCGGATCACCGGCACTTCCTCACCCTCGGCGAACACCACGCGCTTCGGCGACTGGCGCACCTTGGTGAAGATGCGGGCGAGCGAGCCGACCACCGGGTCGCGGCGGGCCGAAAGCTGCTCGGCATAGGCCTTCATGTCGACGATGGGCCGGCGGGCGACGCCGGATTCCATCGCCGCCTTGGCGACCGCCGGCGGCACGGTGGAGATCAGCCGCGGATCGAACGGCACCGGGATGACGTAGGTCGGTCCGAACCGCAGCAGCTTGCCCTGGTAGGCGGCGGCCACCTCGTCCGGCACTTCCTCGCGGGCCAGCGCGGCGATGGCCTGGGCGGCGGCGATCTTCATCGCGTCGTTGATCGTCGTGGCACGCACGTCGAGCGCGCCGCGGAAGATGTAGGGGAAGCCGAGGACGTTGTTGACCTGGTTGGCATAGTCCGACCGGCCGGTGGCGACGATGGCGTCGTCGCGCACGGCGGCGACTTCCTCCGGCGTGATCTCCGGGTCCGGGTTGGCCATGGCGAAGATGATCGGGTTCGCGGCCATGGAGCGCACCATGTCCTGCGTCAGCGCGCCCTTGGCCGAAACGCCGAGGAACACGTCGGCGCCCACCATCGCCTCCTGCAGGGTGCGGGCGTCGGTCGGCACGGCATGGGCCGTCTTCCACTGGTTCATACCCTCGGTGCGGCCCTGGAAGACCACGCCCTTGGTGTCGCAGAGGATGACGTTGTCGTGGCGCACGCCCATCGCCTTGATGAGCTCGATGCAGGCGATGCCCGCCGCGCCGGCGCCGTTGCACACCACCTTGATGTCGCGCACGTCGCGCCCGGTCAGGTGCAGCGCGTTGATCAGGCCGGCGGTGCAGATGATCGCGGTGCCGTGCTGGTCGTCGTGGAAGACCGGAATGTCCATCAGCTCGCGCAGGCGGCTTTCGATGATGAAGCAGTCCGGCGCCTTGATGTCTTCCAGGTTGATGCCGCCGAACGAGGGGCCGAGATAGCGCACCGCGTTGACGAAGGCATCGACGTCCTCGGTGTCGATCTCGAGATCGATGGAATCGACGTCGGCGAAACGCTTGAACAGCACCGCCTTGCCTTCCATCACCGGCTTGGAGGCGAGCGCACCGAGATTGCCGAGGCCGAGGATGGCGGTGCCGTTGGAAATCACTGCCACGATGTTGCCGCGGGCGGTGTAGTCGAACGCCCGGGTCGGTTCCTCGGCGATGGCACGCACCGGCACGGCGACGCCCGGCGAATAGGCGAGCGAAAGGTCGCGCTGCGTCGCCATGGGCTTGGTCGGAACGATCTCGATCTTGCCGGGCCGTCCCCGCGCGTGGAACTCGAGCGCCTCGCGATCCGTGATCGTGCCGCCGTTCGTGGTCGCAGTCGCGCCCGTGGCGGGCTTCTTCGCCGACATCTGGCCGTCCTTCCCTGCAGTTTCTCTGCCCCATGCCCGCGGGTCCGCTTCGCGGCGCCGCGCCCGTTCCCCGATCCCCCGGCGGAACGACGTTCGCGGGCGCGCATCACGCGCCTGCGAGGGCAGGGCCGCGACCTTATCCACGCCCGCGTGCGCGGCGCAAGGCCGGCGGGCGATGAAACAGCTGTGCCGTTCTGCTAACGTCGCGTCCCATGCAGGACATGAATGCCGACATCGCGGGCGCCGGCCGCCCGACCCCGATGATGGAACAGTATATCGAGATCAAGGCGGCCAATCCCGACTGCCTGCTGTTCTACCGGATGGGCGATTTCTACGAGATGTTCTTCGAGGACGCCGAGATGGCGAGCCGCGCCCTCGGCATCGCGCTCACCAAGCGCGGCAAGCACCTCGGGGCCGATATCCCCATGGCCGGCGTGCCGATCCACGCCGCCGACGACTACCTGCAGAAGCTCATTTCCCTCGGCTTCCGCGTCGCGGTCTGCGAACAGCTCGAAGACCCGGCGGAGGCGAAGAAGCGCGGCTCCAAGTCCGTCGTCCGGCGCGATGTCGTGCGCCTCGTCACCCCCGGCACGCTGACCGAGGAGACCCTGCTCGATACCCGCCGCTCGAACTTCCTCGCCGCCCTCGCCCGGGTCGGGGCGGGGGAGGGCGCGGCGTTCGCGCTCGCCTGGATCGACATCTCCACCGGCGCCTTCCGCGTGGCGGAATCGGCGTTCGAGGCGCTCTCCGGCGACATCGCCCGCATCGACCCGCGCGAACTGGTGGTTCCCGACCAGCTCTTCTCCGACGACGGCCTGCGCACGCTCCTGCGCGGCCTCGGTCCCGCGGTGACGCCCGTGCCGCGCGCCACCTTCGACGGCGCCACGGCCGCCGACCGCATCGCCCGCTATTTCGGCGTCGCCACGCTCGACGGCTTCGGTGGCTTCTCGCGGGCGGAACTCTCGGCCGCCTCCGGCGCGCTCGCCTATGTCGAGCGCACCCAGATCGGCAGCCGCCCCGCGCTCGACCCGCCGCGGCGTGAGGCGGCGAGCGAGGTGATGGCGATCGACCATTCCACCCGCGCCAACCTCGAACTGGTGCGCACCACCTCCGGCGACCGTCGGGGATCGCTGGTCGCGGCCATCGACCGCACGGTCACCGGCGCCGGGGCGCGGCTTCTGTGCGAGCGCCTGGCGAGCCCGCTCACGGTTCCCGAAGCCATCGACCGCCGGCTTGATGCCGTCGCCTGGTTCCTCGACAATCCCGAAGCGCGCCGGGGCACGCGCGAGGTGCTGTCGTCCTCGCCCGATCTCGTTCGCGCCTTGTCGCGGCTCGCGCTCGACCGCGGCGGCCCGCGCGATCTCGGCCAGATCGGTGCCGCCCTCGCCGGCGCGGCGGCGCTCGCCGAAGGGCTCGGCGCGGCGGATCTCCCGCCCGAGATCGCCGCGGCCGTCGGTGCGCTCGCGGCGCTGCCGTCCGAACTCGGCCTCCGGCTCGCCACCGCGCTCGCCGACGAATTGCCGCCTCACCGCCGCGATGGCGGCTTCGTGCGGCCTGGCTTCTCGCTCGAACTCGACGAGGCCCGCGCGCTGCGGGACGAGAGCCGGCAGGTCATCGCCCGCCTTCAGGCCGATTATGCCGAGGAGACCGGCGTCCGCACCCTGAAGATCCGCCACAACGCCGTGCTCGGCTGGTTCATCGAGGTCGGCCAGGCCCATGGCGAGAAGCTGATGGCGGCCGATGCCGGCACCCGGCGCTTCATCCACCGCCAGACCATGGCCGGGGCGTTCCGCTTCACCACCACCGAACTCGCCGACCTCGAAACCCGCATCGCCTCGGCGGCGGACCGCGCGCTCCAGATCGAGCTTTCGGTGTTCGCCGATCTCGTCCAGCGGGTGGTCGCCGCGTCCGCGAGCCTCAAGGCGGCGGGCGAGGCGCTGGCCGTGCTCGACGTGTCGGCCGCGCTCGCCGAAATCGCCGAGGCCGAGCGCTTCACCCGCCCGAAGGTCGACCGCTCCCTCGCGTTCTCGATCGTCGCCGGCCGCCATCCCGTGGTGGAGCAGGCGCTGCGCGCCGAGGCGGGCGATCCGTTCGTCGCCAACGATTGCGTGCTCGGCCCCGGGCCGGGCGAGGACAGGGGCCGCCTGACCATCGTCACCGGTCCCAACATGGGCGGCAAGTCGACCTTCCTGCGCCAGAACGCGCTGATCGCGGTGATGGCGCAGATGGGCGCGTTCGTGCCGGCCGAACGGGCGGAGATCGGCGTCGTCGACCGCCTGTTCAGCCGCGTCGGCGCCGCCGACGACCTCGCGCGCGGCCGCTCCACCATCATGGTCGAGAAGGTCGAGACCGCCGCCATCCTCAACCAGGCGACCGAGAGAAGCCTCGTCGTGCTCGACGAGATCGGCCGCGGCACGGCGACCTATGACGGCCTTTCCATCGCCTGGGGCACCATCGAGCACCTGCACGAGATCAACGGCTGCCGCACGCTGTTCGCGACCCACTATCACGAGCTGACGGGGCTCGCCGACAAGCTCGCCCGCGTGCACAACGCCACCGTGAAGGTGAAGGAGTGGAAGGGCGACGTCGTGTTCCTGCACGAGATCGTGCCGGGCGCCGCCGACCGCTCCTACGGCATCCAGGTCGCGAAGCTCGCCGGCCTGCCGGAGGCGGTGATCCGCCGGGCGCGCGGCGTGCTGAGCCGGCTCGAGGCCGCCGACCGCCAGAACCCGCGCGCCGCGCTGGTCGACGACCTGCCGTTGTTTCAGTCGCGGCCGCCGGCACCCGCCGCCGAGCCCGCGCCGCCGGACCCCGCCCTCGGCCTGCTCGACGCCATCGATCCCGACGACCTCACCCCGAAAGCCGCCCTCGAAGCGCTCTACCGCCTCAAGGCAGCCCGGGCGGAGGGCACGAAACGGAATTGAGACCGCCGCACGCAGCCTGTTGACGGACGGCCCCCGCCTCTCGCACCATCGGGCGGCTTCGCCGATGGCCCGCATCGGGCCCGCGATGCCCCGACAATCGAAAAGAACGAGGCGGCGGCCGCGAAAGGCGCGATCTGCGCGGGCGGCGCGCCTTCAACAGCACGGTGAACGACATGCGTCTGGTGGTGATGGGAGCGGCGGGCCGCATGGGCCGGGCCTTGGTTTGCGCCATCAAGGCAACCCCGGGGGCCGAACTCGTCGGCGCGCTGGAGCGGCCGGGCTCGGTGGCGCTCGGCGAGGACGTCGGCCTGCTGTCCGGCATCGGCCGCGCGGATGTCGCCATCACCGACGACCCGCTGCCGCTGTTCGCCCGCGCCGACGGCGTGATCGACTTCACCACGCCCCAGAGCACGCTCGCTGCGGCCGAGATCGCCGCCCAGGCGCGCATCGTCCACGTTATCGGCACCACCGGGATGTCGGCGTCCGACGACGCCGCGATCGCCGCGGCCGCGCGCCATGCCGTCATCGTCAAGTCCGGCAACATGAGCCTCGGCGTCAACCTGCTGGTGGCGCTGGTGCGCAAGGCCGCCCGCGCGCTCGACGCCGACTACGACATCGAGGTGCTGGAGATGCACCATCGCCACAAGGTCGATGCGCCCTCCGGCACGGCGCTGATGCTCGGCCGGGCGGCGGCGGAGGGGCGCGGCGTCGATCTCGAGGCCGCCTCGGTCCGCGTCCGCGACGGCCACACCGGCCCGCGGGAAACCGGCTCCATCGGCTTCGCCACCCTGCGCGGCGGCTCGGTGGTCGGCGACCATCAGGTCATCCTCGCCGGCGAAGGCGAGCGCATCGAGCTCGGCCACCGCGCCGAGAACCGCGACATCTTCGCCCGCGGCGCGCTCAAGGCGGCGCTGTGGGGCCAGGGCCGCAAGCCCGGGCTCTATTCCATGGCCGACGTGCTCGGCCTCGCCGACTGACCGACGGCCCGCGCCCGGTCGAATCGGCCGCGCGCGGCGCCGCTCGCGTCTTCAAGTCGGCCCGTTCTTCGTCTAACCTCTTTGCGACCACCGGCACGGCCGGGCCGCGGCGCCTCCCGCCCGGCTCCGGCCGGAGAATCCCGCCGGCAGAGTTGCGTCAAGGCAGCAAGGTTGCCTCAGGAAGGAACGCCCGATCATGGATCATCTGCTCGTCCTCGTCCGTCACGGCCAGAGCGAATGGAACCTCAAGAACCTGTTCACCGGCTGGA
>JAEZMP010000224.1 GCA_023442215.1 Pseudomonadota bacterium | reverse complement strand
CAAGTCGACGCTGATGAAGATCCTCTCGGGCCTCTACACGCCCAGCGAAGGCGAACTCGTCTTCCGCGGCAAGCCGGTGCGGTTTTCCGGGCCGAAGGAGGCGCGCAAACTCGGCATCGAGATGGTCTACCAGGACTTCGCGCTCGCCGGGAACATGGCGATCTACGAGAACATCTATCTCGGCCGCGAGCCCGGACGTAAATGCGGGCCGCTGACGCTCGTCGATCACCAGAAATCCCGCGTCATGGCGAAAGAGCACCTCGACAAGCTCAAGATCCACGTCAAGTCGATTGACCAGAACGCGGAGAACCTCAGCGGCGGCCAGCGGCAGGCGGTGGCCATCGCGCGTGCCACGGCGTTCGACGGCAAGCTCGTCATCATGGACGAGCCGACCGCCGCGCTCGCCATCAAGGAGGTCGGCAAGGTGCTCGACCTGATCCGCTCGCTGAAGGAGCACGGTGTCGCCGTCATCATCATCTCGCACCGGATGGACGACATCTTCTACTGCTGCGACCGCGTGATGGCGCTCTACCAGGGGACCAACTTCGCCGAGGCGAAGTTGGCCGATACCTCTCGCAACGAGGTGATCGGCTGGATCATGGGCACCAAGAACCACACCTCCTCGCTTGCCCACGATCAGGTGCATTGATGTCCCACCATCCCCGTCTATCGCATTTTCTCGAAACCTACGGCATCGTGCTCGTGGTCATCGCCATCATGGCGCTGCTGGCGGCCATCCGGCCCGACGTGTTCCTGACGTCGCAAAATCTCAGCAATATCCTGAAGCAGAACGCATCGCTCGCGCTGCTCGCGCTCGGAATGCTGGTCGTCATCATCACCGGCGGCATCGATCTTTCCGTCGGATCGGTCATGGCGCTCGCCATGGTCTGCATCGCCATCGCCAGCAAGGCGGGCGTGCCCTGGCCGGTCTGCCTGGCGATCGGTCCCGCGATCGGCATCGCCGTCGGCTGGGTGAACGGCGTCGGCCTCACCTGGCTGCAGCTGCCGCATCCCTTCATCATGACGCTCGGCACGCTGAACATCGCCCGCGGCCTGACCTATCTCATCACCGGCGGCTCGCCTGTCTCGGGGCTTCAGCCCGAGGTGCGCTATCTCGGGCAGGCCTACTGGGATTTCGGCATCTTCACGCCGCCCGCGGGCTTCCCGGCGAGCCTGCTGATCGTGGCGGTCGTCGCGGTTGGCCTGTGGTACTTCCTGAACCGCACGTCCACCGGCCGCCACATCTACGCCGTCGGCGGCAACCCCCATGCGGCGCGCGTTTCCGGTGTCAATGTCGATCACGTTCTGGTCGTCGCCTACGTGATCTGCGGCTTCCTCGCCGGCCTCGCCGGGCTCCTGCTCGCCGGCCGCACGGACAGTGGCTTCCCGAATGCCGGCATCGGTATCGAACTCGACGCGATCGCGGCGGTGATCATCGGTGGTGCGTCGTTCTTCGGCGGCCGCGGAACGGTGATCGGCGTGCTGGCTGGCGTGCTTATCATGGGACTTCTGCGAAACGGCCTGAACATCAACAACGTCAGCGCCTTCTGGCAGATGATCCTGATCGGCTTCGTGATCATCGTCGCCGTCTACATCGACGTGCTGCGGCGCAAGGCGGCCGTGCGCCGCTGAAATTCCAGAATACCGCGCGGGGATACCGCCCCGCGCGCTCTGAACCGACCCGGCGGGAGCGAACGAGACGACAGTCGTGCGTAGCCCTGCGAAGACGGCGCGTTCGCCGGAGATGGAACGCGGCGGCACCCCGCAAAGCCGGCGTGCGCCGCGTGAGGCACCATGAACAAGAACAAATGGGAGGAACGAACATGAAGAAGCTTCTGCTGTGCGGCATCGCCCTGGCAGCCCTCACCGGCGTGGCCAACGCCGACACCTTCGTGGTTAGCATGAAGGGTCCCGGCGGCGGCAATCCGTTCTGGGCGGCGGTCGAGGAAGGCGCCAAGGCGAAGGGCAAGGAACTCGGCGTCGACGTCGTCGTCGTGGCCCCGCCGTCCGAGACGGACGTGCAGTCGCAGATCGCGCAGCTCGAGGACCTGATCGCTCAGAAAGTCTCTGGCATCGCGCTCGCTCCGACCGATCCGAACGCCCTTGCGCCGGTCGTCGATGCCGCGAAGGAAGCCGGCATCCCGGTTGTGTTCATCGACGGCGCCGGCTCGAACCCGGGCGTGTCGCTGATCGGCACCAACAACCTGGAAGGCGGCAAGATCGCCGGCAACTTCCTGTGCAAGTCGCTGCCGCAGGGGTCCGAGGTGGCGATCCTCCAGGGCATCATGAGCACCACGAACGGCATCGACCGTGCGGGCGGCGCCAGCGAGGCGTTCAAGGCGTGCGGCCTGAAGGTTGTGGCCGAGCAGACTGCCGAATGGGATCGCGCCAAGGGCCTCTCGGTGACCGAGAGCATCCTGGCCGGCAACCCGAACATCAAGGGCATCTTCGCCTCGAACGACAACATGGCGCTCGGCGCGGTCGAGGCCCTGAAGGCCGCGGCGAAGCTCAAGGACGTGACGGTCGTCGGCTTCGACGCCAACCCGGATGCGGCGGCGTCGATCCTCGCCGGCGAGATGACCGCCTCCGTTGCCCAGGCGCCGAAGAATATCGGCGGCTTCGGCATCCAGGCGCTCGCCGACCTCAAGGCCGGCAAGACGGTGCCGCCGATGATCGACACCGGCACGACGCTCGTCACCAAGGAAAATGCCGAGTCGTACAAGTAAGCGTGGGCAGTTCCGGGAACCGCCTTGCCGGTGGCAGCGGTTCCCGGC
>JAEZMP010000212.1 GCA_023442215.1 Pseudomonadota bacterium | reverse complement strand
GACGTCATGCGCTCCCGTGCCGATGGCCAGATCGTCGAGGGCGATCCCGCCCGGCCGACCGAGACTACGGAAGTCTGGACCTTCGTCCGGCGCCGTGGCGGCGACTGGCAGCTCTCGGCCATCCAGGAGGTCTGATCCGTCGGATCCGGCCACGCATCACAAACCCGTTCGATGCGGCCGGTCCCTTCGGGGCCAGCCGTTTCGTTTGCCGGTCCGCGCCCCGGCCCGGGTTTGACGCGCCGGCCCGGGTTTGACGCGGCCGGCCGGCCGCGATATCGAACCGGCGCGCCGCCTTGCCGCCCCCGCCGGTTCGCGGGTGGATACAAGGGGCGGCTCCGCTCGGTTCCCGTTTCACCAGGACGACAGATGACGTCGCACCGGCCGATCAAGTCCATCCGGGCCGCGAGCGAAGGCGTCGTGCTCGTCTGCCGCAAGTGCTCCCGCAAGCTGAAGGGCGGCTTCGGGCCCGATGGCGACCTGCCGCTTGCCAAGGCACTCGTGCGTGCCGTGGCCAAGCCGGGCACGCCAGCGAAG
Source organism: Pseudomonadota bacterium (assembly GCA_023442215.1). Classification (GTDB taxonomy): domain Bacteria; phylum Pseudomonadota; class Alphaproteobacteria; order Rhizobiales; family Segnochrobactraceae; genus Pseudoxanthobacter. The sequence goes on along the minus strand of JAEZMP010000212.1, from coordinate 20,114 downwards.
AACAAGCCGTCGAAGAAGAAGGCGGCCGGCCGCAAGGCTGCGGTCGCGGTGTTCGAAGTCGATTGCCTCGACATCTGCCCCAAGGGCGCGGTCGTCGCCATCAGCGGCGCGACCCCCGGAACGTGGTTTGCCGTGCCGCGGGGAACGCCGATGGACGAGGTGACCCGGCGGCTGTGCCTCACCGGCGGCGCGGTACCGGAAGCGTCGGCGCCAGCGGGGCCGGAGCGATCCGTTGAGGCAGGAGAGCCCGTGCCTCAGGCCGCCGTCGATGACGCCCGCGAGAGCCCGATCCGTTGAGATCGGAGCGTCTGAACGTGGGACGCGTCGACCGCTTCCGATCGCCAGGAAACACCGCCAGATTCAAAGCTTTGAGCGTATCCTTGTCGTTCAGATCGGTTCGATCTGAAGGGGATATGTCTAGCCAGCCACCGTCACCGGCTTCAGTGCCAGCACGTAGCCCCTGCCGGCCATGCAGGCGTGCATGACCTGGATGAGGTAATGCTGCCGGGCATCCGCCAGATAGTCCGGCAGGGCGTTCAGCATGTTGCCCGTGACCTGGACGCCGCTGCCCCCGGCCGCTGCAGCCTGCCGGCTCTGTTCGAGGCACGCCGAGAACGCGGCGTTCGTCGCGGCCGACGAGGCCTTGCCGCCCTTCGCCGGCACCCATGCGCCTTCGAGAACGGGCTGCGGCGGCGCCGTCTGGCAGGCGGCCAGCATCAGCAGTCCGGCAGCGGCGGCGAGTTGCCTCGCACGACTGGGGCTCGTGCGGGAGATGTCACGGAATTTGCGTATCGCCACGGCAGAGTTCCTCGATATCCTTGACGCCAGCCGATCTGGCCGGGTCCCGGCGCTGCGCGAAAATCACGGTCATCCGCTGTTGCCGCCTCGTCTCACCATCGCCCGGCATCGCGCCTGCGACAAGACAGCAGCCACCTTTCCCTGCGCAGCGTCTCTCCGCGTCGATTGCCACTGAAACTTAGACTTGATAAAAACAGGCCCATCTCGCGGGGACAACCCGCGCCACCACGGGAGCGAGTGCCATGAAGGGCGATCCGGAAGTCATCGACATTCTCAATCAGGCCCTGCGGCACGAGCATGCGGCGTTCAACCAGTTCTGGCTGCATTCCAGCCTGCTGAGCCACTGGGGCCATACGCGCATGGCCAAGAAGGAATATGAGGAAGCGCTGGAGGAGATGGATCACGCCACCACCCTCATGAAGCGCATCATCTTCCTGGAAGGTCATGCCGACCTGCAGGTGCTTTCCCAGCTTCATGTCGCCTCCAACATCAAGGAAGTGCTGGAGAACGACCTCAAGGCCGAATATTCGGCGGTCGAGCTCTATCGCAAGGCCCGCGCGCTGACCCGCGACAAGGGCGACTATGTCAGCATGGAGCTGGTCGAGACCATCCTGAAGGACGAGGAAGGCCACGTCGATTTCCTTGAGACGCAGCTCGGCCTGCTCGAGGCCATCGGCATCCAGAATTACGGCCAGCTTCAGTCCGGACCGGCGAACGAGGCCTGATCTTCGCCACGGACCCTTCGGCGCCCTCCGCGTCCGAACGCTGCGCTTGCACATCGCCGCCCCGGTCCGCAAGGTCCGGGGCGTTGCTTTTCCGGTCCCGATGCGGGCCGTGGCAACGCCCGATCCACGGAGGCGACAGGCGGCGATGCGGCTTCTCCTGACCCGGCCGGAACCCCAGGCGACCCACACTCGCCGCAGGCTCGAAGCCTTCGGGCACATCGTGATCTCGTCTCCCATGCTGGCGCTCGTCCGGGAGCCGCCGCCCGCGATCGCATGCGAGGGCATCGGCGCCGTCGCCTTCACCAGCCGCGCCGCCGTCGATGCCGCCGCCGAGCTGCCAGCGCTGCCGTTCCTCCGCGCGCTGCCGGCCTATGCGGTGGGCGATGCCACGGCAACGGCGGCGGGACGGGCCGGCTTCGCCGAGGTGGCGAGTGCCGCCGGCGATGTCGGCGATCTCGCCCGCCTGATCGCAGCGCGGCACCAGCCGGCCCATGGCACCGTGTTGCATCTTGCGGGACGCGACCGCGCCGGCGACCTCGCCGGCCTGCTGGCGCACGCCGGGATCGCGGTGCACGTCGCCGTGCTCTATCGCAGCGAGCCGGTGGCGGAGCTGTCGCCGGAGGCGGCCGCCGCGCTTGCGGCTGGCAGCGTCGACGCCGTGCTGGTCTATTCGCCGCGCACCGCGGCCGCGTTCGTCGCCGCGCTCGGTCGGGCCGGGCTCGCCGCACGCCTTGCCGACCTTCCGGTGATCGCGATCTCCGCCGCCGCCGCCGCGCGGCTCGACGGTGCCGGTCGGGTTGCCATCGCCCCGCAGCCGGACGAGGCCGGCATGTTCGCGGCGCTCACGGGCAACGATCCGCGCGGCTGATCGTTTGGTCATCAAGCGGTGGATCATCGTTCAAGAGCCGGGCTTGGATGCGGGGCTGCGGGCCCGGGATCTCGCTTCGGATTCTCGCTTGGGATCTTGGTTCGGATCTTGGGGCTCGCGGTTCCGCCGTCCGGCCGGCTAAGATGCCGGGCATCGTTGGCCGTCGCCGATCCCGCTGGTGTCGGCCTCGTTCCCGGGGCCGGCTTTCGGGCCTCCCATCGGCAGGTCGCCTTTTTGCGGCCTTTCCCGCAGCGCCGGCGGGTATAGGATGGCGGCGAACAACGAACGGCCCGACCGTGCGCGCAACGGGCCTGAACATGGCGGGGCGCGTGGGAAGTCCGCAAAGGAAGTTCAAGGGCATTCAATGACTTCGAACGACGACACTGCCGCGCCGGAAGGCAAGGGAACCCCGCCGGTGCAGCGTACGCGCAAGCGCCAGCCGCCGATCATCGACCTTGCCAGGGCCGATTCGCCGGCGGCCGATGCCGCGTCTGACGCCCGGGTGACGCCAGCTTCCGAGGCCGCTGCGCCAGAGGCGGCCTCCGTCGAATCCAAGGACGCCGCGGCGTCCCGTCCGGCCCGACCGGACCTGCCCGGTACGATGCCGCCCGAGCCCCCGTCGGAACCCCAGACAGTGGCAGAAGCCGAGACAGCGGCCCCTGCGGAACCCGTCGCTGCGGCCGATCCGGTTCGCCCGTCTGCCTCCGGCAGTGGCGGAAGCGGCAGCCTCGGAACCGGGGGTATCGTGGCGACGGCCGTCGTGGCCGCGATCCTTGGCGGTGCCGTCGCGCTCGGCGGCGGCTATGCGCTCGTCGCCTCGGGCCGGGTTAGCCTTCCCGTCGAAACCCGGACTGCGATTCCCGACCTCGTCGAGGCGCGCCTCGGTGCGCTGGAGGCGGCGAATGCCGGTGCCGGCGATGCCGCCGCCCGCCTCGCCGCCCTTGCGGGCAACGTTCAGGCCGACCACGAGGCGCTGGGCCAACTCGGCACCTCCGTCGAAAGCCTCTCGGCCGAACTCAAGGCCGCCGTCGCGGCCGCGCCGGACAGGGCGGCGCTCGATGAGGCCACGAGCCGCGTCGGCGCCGTCGAGGGCCGTCTGCAGGACCTCGCCGGCCGCATCGATGCGCTCGCTCCGCTTTCCGCCCGCGTCGGTGCGGCGGAGGCGACCGATGCCGACCTCGCCAAGCGGATTGCCGATCTCAATGCCGAGGTGGAGACGCTCGCGCGCGGCGTGCGTGCGGCCAACGTCAACGGCGAGGCCGCCACCGCATTCGCATTGTCGAGCCTGGAGCGGGCCGTCGACGACGGCGGCTCATTCACGGCGGAGCTGACCCTTCTCTCCGGCCGGGTCGGGGCCGAACTCACGGCGCCGCTCGAGGGCTTCGCCGTCGGCGGCGTGCCGACGCGTGCGGCGATCGCCGGCGGCTTCGAGGCCGCGGAGAACGCGATTCTCGCGACCGCCGAACAGCCCGTCGGAGACAGCTATCTCGACCGCCTGCTCGCCGATGCGCGCGCGCTCGTCCATATCCGCCCGACCGGCCCGATTCCGGGCGACGATGTCGAGGCCGTCACCAGCCGGCTCAAGGCTGCGGTTGAGTCCGGCGACCTGCCGGGCGCACTGAAGCTGTGGCAAGGCCTGCCGGAACCCGCGCGGAAGGCCTCCGCCGAATGGGGGGCGCTTCTCAAGGCACGCGTCGACGCCGAAGCGGCGGTGGCGAAGCTGTCGGACGCGGTGCTGACCAAGGCTGCCGGTACGTCGTCTGCCGCTACACCGCCGGCCGCCGCGCCCCCGGCCGGCGCCGGCGCGACGCCCTGAGGCCAGTGGAGGAAAGACGTCCGATGATCCGCATCCTCGCCTTCCTCGCCGTCGTGTTCGCACTCGCGGCGGGAGCCTCCTGGATCGCAGACCGGCCGGGAGCGGTGGCCTTCGACTGGCTCGGCTATCATGTCGAGACCTCGATGACGGTGGCGCTGGTGGCGCTGCTGGTGTTCGTCGTGGTCGTGCTCGTGGTGTGGTCGATCCTGGTGGCGCTGTGGCGTTCGCCCCGGCGGCTTCGCCGCTATTTCGTCCGCTCGAGGCGCGAGCGCGGCCGCAACGCGCTGTCGCGCGGGCTGGTGGCCGTCGGCGCCGGCGACCTGCGTCTCGCCCGCCGGTACATGACGGAGGCCCGGCGCGCGGTGCCGCACGATCCGGCGACGCGGCTGCTCGAAGCGCAGACCGCCCAGCTCGCAGGCGACCGCGCCGGTGCGCGCGCGGCCTTCGAGGCGATGCTGGAGCGCGAGGAAACCCGCCTTCTCGGCCTGCGCGGGCTGTTCGTCGAAGCGACGCGGGAGGGCGCGGCCGAGGCCGCCCATTCCTATGCCGAGCGCGCAGCGCGCGAGGCGCCGGCACTGCCCTGGGCCGCTTCGGCCCTGTTCGAGCAGGCGGCCGCCGCGCGCCAGTTCGACCGTGCCATCGAGTTGCTGTCGCGCAATGCCGGTGCCCGGCTCGTCGAGAAGCCGCGTGCGCGGCGCCTCAAGGCCGTGCTGCTCACGGCGCGCGCGCTGGAACTCGAGGCCGGCGATCCGGAACTGGCGCGGGCCATGGCGCTGGAGGCGCACAGCCTCGCTCCCGATCTTGAGCCTGCGGCGGCCGTCGCCGGTCGCCTGCTCACCCGCAACGGCGAAGTTCGCAAGGCCACCAAGGTCGTCGAGGCGACGTGGAAGCGCTCGCCGCATCCGGAACTGGCCGAGACCTATGCCGCGATTCGCCCGGGCGACAGCGCGCGCGACCGGCTGAAGCGGATGCGGACGCTCGCGGCCCTTTCGCCCCAGCATGTCGAAGGCGAACGCGCGGTCGCCCGCGCCGCCATCGAGGCCCGCGAGTTCGAGACGGCGCGTGGCCTTCTGCGGACGGTGCTGGAGACGCGCCCGAGCCAGCGGGCCTGCCTTCTGATGGCGGACCTGGAGGAAGCGGAGTTCGGCGCCGGCGGCAGGATGCGCGAATGGCTCGGCCGCGCGGTGAATGCGCCGCGCGATCCGGTGTGGACCGCGGACGGTTATGTCAGCGAGCACTGGGGGCCGATCTCGCCGGTGACTGGCCGGCTAGATGCGTTCGAATGGAAGGTGCCGGTGGAGGCGCTGGATGCTCCCTCCGCGCCGGTGGTCGACGAGGCGCTGTTCGGCCCGCCGCCTGCGCCTCCCGCGCCTCCTGCGCCCGCGGTACTCGTGCCTGCTGTCTCCGCCGGCCCTGCGGCGGCTGCGGGGGCGGTGTCGACAGCTGCGGCCGCCACGCCCGGCACGCCGCCGGATGTGCCCCGGCCGCGCGCCGCGTCCGAAGCGGCCACGGCCTCGCCCTCCGAAGCCGGGCCGTTCTCGCTCAGCCATCCGCCGGACGATCCGGGGCCGGATTTCGACGAGGACGACCTCACGGCGACAACCGCCGCGAAGGTCGCCGCGCGTCCCTAGAGCCTATGCCGTCCCGATCGAACGGATCGGGACGGTACGGAGCCGTGCGTGGCGGCCGCGTGCGGCATCCGGAGATATTAACATCCTCGCACGGCCAGCGCCGCCCGTGCGGCGATGCGCCGTCACGGGCCGCTTGCATCGGGCCGCGATAGTGGGTATTTCACTCCCCGTCCCGGCCGGGCTGGTTCTGGCGGGACGGCGCCGAATTCGGCGCGGGCCGCTTTAGCTCAGTTGGTAGAGCATCGCATTCGTAATGCGGAGGTCGTCTGTTCGAGTCTGACAAGCGGCACCACTTCTTCCTTCGCGCGCCCGAACGGCTGCTGCGTTTCGGTTATCCCCGTTCCAGAGATCGACCTGAAGCCGCGCCCTCAGCCGCCGATTGTCGCGTGCATCAATACCGCGTGCCCGGATCGGTCGGCGTTCCAGGCAGGTAGTCCGGTTCGGAACCCGGGCCGCGGGGTTCGCCGATGCCGGGGTCGTTCACCGGATAGGGCGTGCGTGGTCCGGAGGGACCGGTGTCGGGCGGCTCCTTAGGATCGGGGGCGGGGGGAACGACCGTGGGCTCGTAGCCGCCGGGGGTCGGATCGCCGTTCTGGTCCATCATCGATCTGTCCTCACGTGTTGCTTCGTCACGTAAGAAAGAACGCGCCGTCGTCCCCGTTGGATCCGAAGCGTGTACGAAACAGTACCCGCCTGCCATTTGCAATCGCGCAGGGATCGGGTCTCACGAAACGTCGAGCTTCACTGAATTCCGTACGGCGCCGTTGGAGATCGTCTTGTCCGAGTTTCGCCGCCTGCTTCACTTCCGTCCCATCCTGCCGGGAACAACGCTGCGCGATCGGCTGCTTGCTTGCCTTGGAGCCTTCGCCGGCATCGCGTTGACCGCGTTCGCATGCGGATTCGCGGGGGCGGACACGTCTCATCTTCTCTGGATCGTGCCCCCGATGGGCGCCTCGGCCGTCCTGCTGTTCGCCGTTCCGTCGAGCCCGATGGCGCAGCCGTGGCCGGCGATCGGCGGAAATGTCGTCTCGGCCCTGGTCGGCGTCGCCGTGGCGCACATCATGCCGCTTTCCGCGCTGTCCGCCGGCATCGCGGTGGCGGTCGCCATCGGTGTCATGTCGCTGCTGCGCTGCCTGCACCCGCCGGGTGGCGCCGCCGCCCTCGTCGGCCTGTTCGCCGGGGCATCGTCGAGCTACCTGCTCCCGCTGCTGCCGGTCGGCCTGAACGCCGCGGTGCTGGTCGGCTGCGCGTGGCTCTATCACCGCGCCTCGGGGCACAGCTATCCGCACGTGGTGCCGAAGGGCGCGCCGGCGGCCGGCCCGTTGCCGTGGCGGTTCGATCGGGCGGATGTCGAAGCCGCGCTGGAAGACCTCGGCGAGCCGTTCGACATCGATCCGGGCGATCTCGAGCGGCTGCTGCGCGATGTCGAGCGGCGGGCCGTCGCCCGCGCGCGGAACACGGGCGGCGCGGTGAAGATCACCGCGGCCGCCTCCCGCGCACGCTGAAGACGGCGGCCGGGCGGCCCGGAACGCTTTTCGGCCGGCCGCCGGGCTCTATTCAGCGGCTGCCGGTGCCCTTCCGGACGCTCGCCGGCGCGGGCTCTTCCGTCCGGGCGGCGAAATAGTTCGCGAGCAGCGCGCCGGAAATGTTGTGCCAGACGCTGAAGATGGCGCTCGGCACCGCGGCGAGCGGCGAGAAATGCGCATTCGCCAGCGCCGCTCCGAGACCGCTGTTCTGCATGCCGACCTCGATGGCGATCGCCTTCCGCTTGGCGAGCGACAGGCCCGTGGCGCGCGCGGCGAAGTAGCCGAGCAGGTAGCCGAGCCCGTTGTGAAGGACCACCACGGCGAAGATCATCAGGCCGGACTGCACGATGGCGCCCTTGCTGGCGCCGACGACCGCCGCCACGATCAGCACGATGCCCGTGACGCTGACGAGCGGCAGCACCGGGACCGCGGCCTTGACGATGCCGGGTGCGATCTTCTGCAGCGCGAAGCCGAGGGCCAAAGGCACGAGCACCACCTGCAGGATGCTCGTGAACATCGCCAGCGCGTTCACCGGCAGGAACTGGCTTGCGAGCGCCCAGACCAGGAACGGGGTGACGATCGGCGCGAGCAGGGTCGTGACGCTGGTGCACGCCACTGAAAGCGCGACGTCGCCCTTGCTGAGATAGGTCATCACGTTGCTCGACGTGCCGCCGGGGCAGCAGCCGACCAGGATCACGCCTGCGGCGACCTCGGGCGACATCGGAATCACCCGCGTCAGCGCGAACGCGAGCAGCGGCATGATGATGAACTGCGCGAGCACGCCGATCAGCACGTCGAGCGGGCGGCGGACCACCTCGCGGAAATCGTCCGCCGAGATCGTCAGGCCCATGCCGAACATGATGATACCGAGCAGGACGACGATATAGGGTCCGATCTGGCGGAAGACGTCCGGAAAGGCGAAGCCGAGGACTGCGAAGAGGATGGTCCACAAGGCGAACGTCTTGCCGACCAACGCCGAAAAGCGCGCGATGAATGCCAAGATTACCTCCCACCGCGCCGGGCATGGCCGCACGGATCCCGGTCCGGGCCCGGGGCGCTGCGGCATTCCGCGCGAAGCCGGTCCGTCCATGATTTCAACGACGCGCGTCCCGCCTCGCCGGGAGAGGGTCTCGGCCGGGACGCGCCTCGACGCGACCGGGCAGGGCCCGGGCGTCCGGCGCGGAAAATAGGGGGGCTGGCATGGGAAGGCAAAGCGAATCTACCCGCTCCGCCGCCATCGGCGCCCGGTTGCGTCCGGCGATGCCTCGCATGGCCTCAGGCCACGTCGCACGCGGCGTATTACAGGCCGAGGAAGGCCAGCGTGCGCGCGAGCGGGTAGGGAATCCAGACCGGCAGCATCCGGTAGGGATGCCCCTTGGGAAGCCGGACGTTCAGGCGGCGCGTATTGCGCGCCTCATGGCGCGCGAGGCGCGCCGACATCGGGCGATGGTACTCGATTGCGGGGTAGGGATGAGCCTGGTCGATGACGGATTGATAACTCACGACGGACACCCAGTTTCAGGGCCCCCCGAAGCCCGGGTTTGACGACCACGATACGATTCGAACGTAAGACAAACGTTAGGACCCGCCTCGTCCTACAATCGCGATCGCACCATGTTGTTTTCGTGGCGGGCGAAGCGGGTCGCGTCTGGCGCTATTCGGGCCCACGGCCCGGGGTGAGCGGGGTGCCGTCGTCGTGGGCGGCGAGCCATGCCACGATCTCGCGGCGGAACGGCAGGCCCTTCACGCGCTCGATGTCGTCCGGCAGGTCGCGGAAGACGCGGTGAAGCCGCTTGACCCACTTCGGCACGGTGGCGAGATCGTCGAGGCTAGCCATGTAGACGCGGATAGCGAACAGCACGGCGTTGCTGCGCGGCAGGCGGAAGAGCTGCTGCATCTCCACCCGCAGGAACACGTCGCGGCCGATGTCGGCGGGCGGCGCGCCGGCGTAGGCACCGCCCCATTCCGGATAGGTCTCCAGGCTGTTGTCGAGCCGCGGCGTGATGCAGACGATCCAGTTCGGCCGCCGCACCGGCGCCTCGGGCCTGAGAGCAAGGGTGAAGGCTAGGCCGCGGTCGATCACCGCGACTTCGTTCGAGCCGGTTACCGGGCCGTGCCACTCGGTCCAGCTCATGCCGAGATTGAAATCCAGCGACCAGCCCTGCGCCGCCGTGAGGATGCCGCCGTCGAGCCAGAGGTTGCCGTCGCGCTGGTCGAGCAGGATGAGGTCGCCCTGTACCTGCCGGCCGATATAGTCCAGCGGACCGCAGGGCAGCGAGGCGTCCTCGCCGAAGCGGAACGTGTGCTCGATGCCGAGCCGCCGGTTGCGCCAGTGCCAGCGCTCCCCCGCACGGTCGAGGCCGAAATCGGCGGGAAAGTCGCGGGCGAGATTGTCCATGATATAGCCGAGCGCGTCCCACGCTGCCGGCGCCATGTGCGGCAGCACCTGGCAGCGCGCGGGGTCGTTCGCCAGCACGAAAGCCTTCTCCCGCATTTCCGCTTCGTAGTGCGCGTCGATGTCGAACAGCGCGCGATAGGCCGGGCCGGGACCGGTGCGGTCGTGCTGTTCGAGGTTTGTGGAGGTGCGGTAGGCGTCCGCCTCGAACGGGAAAGGGAAGCGGTGGATGGTCTCCGGGCTGTTGCGGAAGCGGAGCGCGTTGCGGAAGGTCTGCGGCTGCGGGTCCGTCATCGCGGCATTCGCTCCTAAAGGTCGAGCACGAGGCGGGAACCGGCCGCGCGGGAGGTGCAGGACAGCAGGGTGTCGCCGGCCGCCCGCTCGCCCTCGGTGAGAACCCGGTCGCGATGGTCGATCCCGCCGTCCGTCACGCCGACGCGGCAGGCGCCACAGACGCCGCCGCGGCACAGGAACGGCACCTCCAGCCCGGCCGCCTCCAGCGCTTCGAGCAGGCTCTCGTGGGCGCCGACGGCGATCTCTCGCCCACTGCGGGCGAGCCATGCCGTGAACGGCGTTCCCGCGGTGGTGTCGCCGAAGCGCTCCTCGTGCAAGCGCGAGGATGGCCAGCCGAGGGCGACGGCCCGTTGCCGCACCGCCGCCATGAACCCGGCCGGGCCGCAGCAATAGAGGTGGGTGCCGAGCGGCTGGCGGCGGAGCACCGCATCGAGGTCGAAAGTGCCGCGGCCGGCGTGGATGTGCACCCGCCGGTCAGCGGACGCGTCTGCCAGATCGGCGAAGACCGCGGCTTCTTCGGCGCGGCAGCACTGGTGCAGTTCCCACGCGCCGCCGGAGGTTTCGAAGGCGCGGCGATAGAACAGGAACGGCGTGATGCCGATGCCGGCCGAGATCATCACGTGGTGGCGGGCTGCGGCGACCGGCGGGAAGGCGTTCTGCGGCGGCAACACCCGCAGGATATCGCCGACCCCGGCGCGTTCATGCAGATAGGCCGAACCGCCCCGCGAGGCGGCGGCGCGCCGCACGACGATTTCGTAGCGGTTGTAGCGGTCCGGCGGCCCGATCAGCGAATAGGCGTTGCGGCGGACCGTGCCGCTGTCGTCGAGCGAGACGAGGATGTGAGCGCCGGGCGCGGCGGGCGCCAAGGCTCCGCCGGCGGCCGGTTCCAGCGCGAAGCGCCTGAGCGTCGCCGAGAGGCTCTCGACGGCGGCGATCCGGACGGTCACCGGCAGGATGGGTGGCCGGGTCATGGAGCCTCACCGGCGCGCGGCGCCGTTCCCGCGCTCGGGATATCACGCGACGTGGCGCGCCTGGTCGTCACGGCGCGCCCCCCGGTTCGGCGACGCCGAGATAGGCGCCGAGACGCGGGGAGAAATGCGGCCGCAGAATCAGGTGCCGCCCGCACCCGTCGCAGCTGATCGCGGCACCCTCTGGCCCTCCGATCGAGGCGATTCCGATGTGGTGGCAGTGGACGCAGCGGATGCGCCGTGCCGGAACGCCACCGCGGGCGAGCCGCACCTCGTCCGGACCGAGCCCGGCCGCGCGGGCCGCGGCCATCACGGACCACAGGAAGGCCTCGCTGCCGAGGGCATAGAGCCTGAGGCCGACCGAAGCGGTTCCGAGCCGCTCGCGGAGTGCCTTGATCAGATCGCCCGGCGCCGGATGGCTGCGCCCGACCTGCCAGATCTCCGCATTCGCGAATGCCGGGTCGTCGAGTGCCATGCCGGTATCGAGCACCGCGAGATGCGCGGTCCCCGCCGGATCGACGGCGAGGGGAGCGTAGAGCGGCAGGCTGCGGCTGGCGCCTTCCATCCGATGTGCGGTCCCTCCGGTCAGCTCCAGCTTTCGGGATCGGCGAATGCCTTCGATTCCGGCAGGATCTGGCCGCCGTCGACGACGATCGTCGTGCCGGTGACGAAGCCGGCCTCCTCGGAGGCGAGATAGGTCGCGGCGGCGCCGACATCTTCCGGCGTGCCGAGCCGGCCGAGGGGGATCGAGGCCGTCATCGCCGCGATGAACGAGGGGCCGCGGCCGGCCGTCAGGCCCTCGGTCATGATATTGCCCGGCTCGATGCCGTTGACGGTGATGCCGTAGCCGGAAAATTCGAGCGCGGCGGTGCGGATGAAGCCGTTGATGCCGGCCTTGCTGGCCGAATAGGCTGCCGTACCGGGGGCGCTCACCCGCGGTCCGGTGATGGACGAGGTGAAGATCATCCTGCCGTAGGACTGCGCGCGCATCGCCGGCAGGCATGCCTTGGCGGCGAGGAACGTGCCGGTGAGATTGGTCGTGAGCACGCGGCTCCACTGCTCGAGCGAGGTCTCCTCGATCAGGCTGGCGGGATAGATGCCGGCATTCTGCACGAGGATGTCGATACGGCCGAACCGGTCGGCGACAGCGGCGGCGAGCGCTTCGCTGCTGCCGTCGGCGGCGACGTCGGTGCGGTGGAACAGGGCGCCGTTGCCGAGTTCGCCGGCAAGCCGCGCGCCGCCGGCTTCGTCGAGATCTGCGACGACGACCTGCGCGCCTTCGCGGGCGAAGCGGCGTGCGACCGCCGCGCCTATTCCCTGTGCGGCACCGATGACGATGGCGACGCGGCCTTGGAGACGCCCGGACACTTCAGCTTCAACTCCGATGGGGGAAAGTCTTCAAAGGTAGCGAGGCAGCGCGCCGCAGGGGGGAGAGGCGGCGCGCTGCCCCACGCCGTCAATCGCAGGTCGCCTTGTAGAACGAGGCTGCGATCTTCGGGTCGCTCATGTTCTCCCGCGTCACGATGACGGACGGCAGGAAGTGATCGTGCTGGACGTCGCTCTTCTTGACCTCGCCGCGGACGAGCTGGGCGAGGGTCTTCACGGCGTCGTAGCCCATCTGGTAGGGCTCCTGGACGATCAATGCGTCATATACGCCGTCGCGCAGGTCCCGGATCTGCTGGGGATCGGCATCGAACGAGATCAGCTTGATCTTGCCGCGCAGGCCGGCTTCGAGGATCGCCGCCGAGGCGCCTTCGGCCGCGGCCGAATGGGTGACGTAGACGCCCTTGAGATCGGGGTTCGCCTGGATCGCGGCGGCGACCTGCTCGGCCGCCTTGGTCGAGCTCGTCTCCGGATAGAGCACCGGCAGGATGGTGGCCTTCGGATTTTCCTTCGAGAAGGTGTCGACGAAGCCCTTCACCCTGGCGTCGATGTCCGGCAGGCCGGGGCGCATGCCGACCACCACGAAGGTGCCCTCGCCGCCGGCGACCTCGTTCATCGCCTTGGCGGCGGATACACCGCCGAGATAATGGTTCGACTGGATGCTCTGGGTCTCGACCGGCTTGTCGAGCGGGGCATCGACCGTGACGACCGGCGTGCCGCCGGCCTCGATCGCCTCGACCTGCGAGACGAGGGCGCCGCTGTCGGTCGGGGCGAGAATCACGCCCTGGGGCTTCAGCTGGAGCGCGGCGTCGATGAAAGGCTGCTGCTGGGCGATGTCCCAGTCCGGCGGGCCGGCCCAGCTCAGCTTGACGTCGAATTCCTTGGCGGCGGCCTGCGCGCCGCACTGCATGGAGGTGTAGAAGGGAATGCCGACCTGGCCCGGCAGGGCCGCGATCTTGACCGGATCGGCGGCGGCCGGCGTCGCCGCGCCGAGACTGCCGGCGAGGATGCCGCCGAAGAGGACGGCGACGCCGCACATCAAGGCTGCGGGTGTGAAAGCGTTCGGCTTCATGACCTTAATCCCACTCCTCTGGCTTGTCTTTGTCAGGTTTCGCGCGCGCGGTTGCGCTGGTCGATATAGACGGCGGCGATGACGATCATGCCGACGACGATCAACTGGTAGAACGAGTCGACCCGCATGATGACGAGGCCGGTCGCCAGCACGACGGGGATGAGCGCGCCGACCACCGCGCCCGGCAGCGAGGCGATGCCGCCGAACAGGCTGGTGCCGCCGATCACGGCCGCGGCGATCGCCTGCAGGCTGTCGGTCTGGTGGCCGCTGATGTTGGTGGTGGCGAAGCGCGAGATGTCGAGCATCGCGGTGGCACCGGCAAGCGCGCCCATCAGCATGAACAGCGACGTAACGTGGCGGTCGGTCGCGATGCCCGCGCGCCGTGCCGAATCCGGCGAGGAGCCGATGGCGAGCGTGTGAGTTCCGTAGGTGGTCTGCGACAGCACGAACCACAGCACCGCTGCCACCGCCAGCGCGACGATCACCGGCATCGGCACGAAGCCGAACACGCGGTAGACGGCGAACGAGGTCTGCAGCACCCGCGGCAGGTGGGGCACGTTGGCGCCGTGGGTGATGACGAGGGCGAGCCCGAGGCCGATCGCGGTGGTGGCGAGCGTGACCAGGAAGGAACTGAGCTTCAGCCGCGTCACCAGAAGCCCGTTCACCGCGCCGAACGCGATGGACGTGGCGAAGGCGACGAGCGTGCCGGACGTCACCGCCAGGGCGAGGTTCGGATAGTCGCCCATCGCGACCTCGTCTGGCGTGCCGGCGAGCGCCGTGATGGTCTTCGCCGCCAGCACCGACGACAGCACGACGTTGGAGCCGATCGACAGGTCGAGATGGCGCGCGCCGAGCAGGAACGTCATGCCGCAGGCCAGCAGGATGAGCTGCGAGGCGTTGAGCGCGATGGTGAAGAGGTTGTTCAGGCTGAGGAAGACGTTGTTCGGCGAGATCGCCGAGAACACCGCCACCAGCCCGAGAAGCACCAGGAACATCCAGAACGCCGTTGCGCCGCGCAGCCGCGCGAACACGCTCTGGTGGTCGTCCTGCATCGGGGGCGTCGGGGGTGATGTCATGGCGGCGGCCTTGAAGTCCGGATGGGAAGGGGTGGTGGCGGCGCCGGTCATGCCGCCTCCTTGGCGCCGAGCATGGCGTCCACCACGTCGCGCACCGTGACCGCGGAGGGCGACAGGTCGGCGACGGCCCGGCCCTGGCGCATCACGATGATGCGGTCGGCCAGTTCGATCACCTGCGGCAGGTCGTGGGAGATGAGGAGCACGGCAAGATTGCGCTCGGCGGCCTTGCGGATCGCCTGGTAGACCATCTCGCGCTGCCGGGCGCCGAGGGCGGCCGTCGGCTCGTCCATCAGGATGGCGTGCTGCGCCCACTTCAGCGCACGGGCGATGGCGACGCCCTGGCGCTGGCCGCCGGACAGCCGGTTGGTGGCGGCACGGTAGGACTTCACCCGGACGCCGAGGGAGCTCAGCACCTCGTGGCTTTCCGCCAGCATCGACGGCCGGTCGAGGATGCCGAGCCGGCCCTTCCATCCGCCATGCTTCAGCTCGCGGCCGAGGAACACGTTCGCGGGCACCGTCAGGTCGGGCGCGAGCGCGAGGTCCTGGTAGACCGTCTCGATGCCGTAGGCCTGGGCGTCGTGGGTGCTGCGGAACTGCACCGGCTTGCCGTCGACGCGGATTTCCCCGCCGTCGGGGATGTACTCGCCGCTCAGCATCTTCATGAAGGTCGACTTGCCGGCGCCGTTGTCTCCGACGATCGCCGTCACCTCGCCGCGGTGCAGCGCCACCGAAACCCCGCGCAGCACTTCCAGCGAACCGAAATTCTTCAGGATGCCGGTGGCTTCGATGGCGGGTGCCATCGTGGAATGGGGGCGGCGCTGATCGTGGGGGGCGCTATCGTGCATGGCGCTCATGGCGGACCTTTTCGATGCCGGCGCCGGCCTTCTTTCGAAGCCGCAGGCCGGTTGAAACGGGAGATACGCAACCGATTACCGAAATCGATTACGTAACTTTTTTAGCCGGGACGCAAGGGGTATTTCACAGCGATTATGCACAAAATTCGCGCATGCTCACCGGGTGCGCCGTTCCAATGCGAAAGACCTTCCCGGTATGCCGGGTTGTATGCCATTTTCACCGCCGTGGGCTTGCCGCGCGAGGCGGATGGGATTACGGGGTAATCGATTGCAGGACGGGGATACATGGCTCCCAGACGACCGACGATGCAGGATGTGGCGCGCGAGGCAGGCGTCTCGACAGCGACCGTTTCCCGCGTTTTCGCTGGCCTGAAAGGGTCGACCTCGCGGGAGACCGAAGAGCGGGTCCGCACCGTCGCCTCCCGGCTCGGCTATGTCGTCAACGCGGTCGCCGCCAGCCTGCGGGTGCAATATACCCATTCGGTCGGGCTGATCCTCGCCGACATCTCCAACCCGTTCTTCAGCCGGCTCGCGAGCGGCGTCGAGAACGCCCTGAGTGCCGCCGGCTACGGTGTCCTTCTGGGCAATTCCGGCAACACCGTCGAGGAGGAGAAGCGCCTGCTGCGGCTGATGTCGGAAAAGCAGGTCGACGCCGTCATCCTCGCGAGTTCCGCCGGCACCGGGGAGCACATCCGCGAGGCCATCGCCCGCGGCCTCAAGATCATCCTGGTCGATTCGGAGCTGCCGGACGTCGATACCGACGTGGTGGCGATCGACAACCGGCTCGCCGCAGAGACGGCCGTCGACCACCTGCTCGATCTCGGCCATCGCGACATCGCCATCGTGTCGGGTCCGATCGAGGCGTCTTTCGACCGTCAGCGCCTCGAAGGCTACGAGACGGCGTTCCGCCGTCGCGGCCTGACGCCGCCCGCCGACCTGATGCTCAAGGCCGATTCCACCTATGAAGGCGGCCGCGCCGCGGTGACGGCGCTGCTCGACACCGGCCTCGTGCCGACGGCGTTCTTCGCCTCCAACAACATGATGACCATCGGTACGCTCGCCGCGCTGCACGATGCCGCGCTCGCCATTCCCGAAACCGTCTCGGTGGTCGGGTTCGACGATCTCGAGTGGTACGCCATCTTCAATCCGCGCATCACCGCGGTCGCCCAGCCGGCCTATGCCATCGGCCGGGCGGCGGCGGAGCGGCTGCTGCAGCGGATCGCCGCCGACGAGCCGCTGCCGCCGGAACGCTTCCTGCTCGAAACCGAGCTGATCGTGCGCGACAGCACCCGCCCGCTCAGGGTCGTGCCCGACGGGACGGCGGACCTGAAGCGCTGATCCCTCCCTGCCGGCATCCCCCGCCGGCGACGCCGCCGTTTCCCCGCAAGGCCGTCCGCGGCGCTGCGGTGCCTTCCTGGAGAGACCATCCATGCCAGATTTCGCGGTCGTCGACGCCCACGTCCATTTCTACGATCCGGCGCGTCTCTCCTATCCCTGGCTCGACGGCGTTCCCGGCATCAAGGGGCGCCACCTGCCCGGCGATTACGCCGCCGCCACCGGCACAGTCGCCGTCGAGAAGCTGGTGTTCGTCGAAGTCGACGCCGAGGAGCACCACCGCTTCGATGAGGCGCGCTTCGTCGCCGGCCTCGCCGCAGGCGAGCCGCGCATCGCCGGCGTGGTCGCCTCCGCCCTCGTCGAGCGCGGCCGCGTGGTCGAGGAGGAGATCGAGGCCCTGAAGGCCGCTGCGCCGCTGCGGGGCATTCGCCGCCAGATCCAGAACCGCGCCGAGCCGGGCTGGTGCCTGCAGCCCGGCTTCATCGAAGGCGTGCGGCTTCTGGCCGAACACGGCCTGCCGTTCGACATCTGCATCAAGAACAGCCAGCTCACCGACGCGACCGAACTCGTCCGGCGCTGCCCGGAGGTCACGTTCGTGCTCGACCACATCGCCAAGCCGTCGATCGCGGCCGGGGAGTGGTCGCCCTGGGCGGATGACCTGCGCGCCATCGCCGCGCTGCCGAACGTCGTGGTCAAGCTGGCCGGTGTCACCACCGAGGCCGACCATGGTGCGTGGACCTTCGAGGCGATCCGGCCCTATATCGACCACGCCATCGCCTGTTTCGGGCTCGACCGCTGCCTGTTCGCCAGCGACTGGCCGGTAATGAACCTGTCCGACAGCTTCGCCGGCTGGGTCGCGACCCTCGACCGGGTTCTGGAGGGATGCAGCGAGGCGGAGCGGCGCGCGTTCTATCGCGACAACGCGCTGCGGGTTTATCGCCTGTAGACGCCGCGGGTCCGCCGGCTGTTGACATGTCCGCCGGCCGGGAGCCGGCGCGCCGTTCGAAGCAGGCCCTAAGCTCCTTCGGACCGCAGCCGCCCGCGCAGATCCATCAGGATGCGGCCGAGCCAGTTCTCGCCCTCGCCGCGATATTCGCCCCAGAACCGCGCGACCTCGCCGTCGTCCGGCGCCCACTCGACGAGCTTCGCGGAGCCCGTCGACAGCAGCAGCGCCTTCAGGTCCTCGGCCTGGGTGAACTTCGCCGCGACGATGCGCTCCATCACCCGCAACTGGTCGTCCTCCCAGCCCGGCACAACGTCCTCCGGCATGAGATTGTCGCCGGCGACCGCCACCAGCTCCGGCGTCGGGGCCGCGGCGAGCCAGGCCTTCATCTCCGCCGAGGCCGCCTTTGCCGCCTGGAAGGCATGCTCGGGCGTGCGGTAGAGTGCGCCCTCGAACACGAGCTCCCGCGGATGCAGATTGCTCAAAGCGGCGTGAGTGCCGACGCGCGGATCGTAGAAGCGGATCTCGTCCATCCGGGGCTCCATCGGCATCGCCGCCAGGCGACGGCCCGGCGCGGAGTCTTGCCTTGCGGGGAAGGATAATCTGGCCTATCCCGGAGGGCAATCGATTACGTAATCCAGAGGAGCCCTGCGTGCTGGACCTTTCCGCGATCGAGGATGCGGCGCGCCGCATCGCCCCCTTCGTGCGGCATACGCCGCTGATGCAGGCGACGGCGCTGCGCGAGCCGGTGACCGAGGCCGATCTCTGGCTGAAGCTGGAATGCCTGCAGCCCACCGGCTCGTTCAAGGTGCGCGGCGCGACCAACCGGCTTCTCACCACGCCGCCGGAGGCGCTCGCCAACGGCATCGTCACCGCTTCGGGTGGCAACCACGGGCTTGCCACCGCGCGCGCGGCCTTTCAGGCCGGGGTTCCCGGCATCATCTTCGTGCCGAAGACGGTGACGCCCGACAAGCTCGAGCGGCTGCGCGGCTGGGGCGCGGATGTCCGCGTCGTCGGCGACGTCTGGGACGATGCCAACCGCGAGGCCCAGGCCTATGCCACCGCGCATGGCGCCGTGTTCTTCCATCCCTTCGCCGATCCGGCGGTGATGGCCGGGCAGGGCACCGTCGCGCTCGAGATTCTGGCCGACATGCCGGAGGTCGAAACCCTGCTCGTCGCAATCGGCGGCGGCGGTCTCATCTCCGGCATGGCGAGCGCCATTCGGGCGCTGAAGCCGTCCGTGCGCATCATCGGCATCGAGCCGGTGGGCTCGCCGACGCTGCTCGCCTCGCGGCAGGCCGGTCACGTCGTGCGCCTGCCGGCCGTCACCACCCGCGTCGCCACCATGGCCTGCGGTCGCACCGACGAGGCCGTGTTCGCCATCGTCAACGAGGCGGTCGAGGACATCGTGCTCGTCGACGACGAGGAGATGCTGTCCGCCGCGAAGTGGCTGTGGTCGGAGATGGGGCTCGCGGCGGACCTCAGCGGTGCGGCGGCGATCGCCGGCATCCGCTCTGGCAAGATCGCGCTGAAGCCCGGGGAAAAGGTCTGCGCCCTCGTCTGCGGTGCGGGCAAGGACGCGCTCGTCTGAGGTGATCAGCCGTCAGGCCGGGTCGAAGAAGCCCGGTCCGGCCCGCTCGCGCAGCAGATCGCCGGCACGACGGCCCGTCAGCGCCGCGTCCTCGGTCGTCGTCTCGGTTTCCGTCTCGTGGAAGCGGCTGCCGTCGGGGGTGAGAATCAGCCCCCGGAACCGCAGCCGGTCTCCTTCGACGATGCCGTGGCCGGCGATCGGCGTGCGGCAGGAGCCGTCGAGCGCCGCGAGGAAGGCGCGTTCGGCGGCGAGCGCGATCCCCGTGTCGCCGTCGAGCGCCGGAGCGAGGAAACGCGCGACCCGTTCGTCGCCGAGCCGGGTCTCGATCGCGATGGCGCCCTGGCCGACCGCCGGGGGGAACAGCGCGACGTCGAGGATCTCGGTGGCGACATCGTCCAGCCCGAGCCGCTTCAGCCCCGCGAGCGCCAGCAGCGTGGCGTCGACCACCCCCGCCCGGAGCTTGGCGAGCCGCGTCTGGACGTTGCCGCGGAACACCTCCACGCGAAGATCGGGCCGAAGCCGCCGCAACAGCGCACCGCGCCGCAGCGAGGCGGTGCCGACCACCGCGCCCGCCGGCAGGTCGGCGAGCGTGCGGCCGTTGACGGTGACGAGGGCGTCGCGCACGTCCTCGCGCTTCAGGTAGCCGGCAAGGCCGAGGCCCGCCGGCAGCGCGGTCGGCATGTCCTTGGCGGAATGCACCGCGAGGTCGAGACGCCCGTCGTCGAGCGCATCCTCGATTTCCTGGGTGAACAGGCCCTTGCCGCCGATCTCCGTCAGCGGCCGGTCGGTGATGCGGTCGCCGGCGGTGGACATCACGACGATATCCGTCTCCACCCCCT
>JAEZMP010000195.1 GCA_023442215.1 Pseudomonadota bacterium | reverse complement strand
GGATGCGGCGGCGGCGCGGGGCGGATGCCGGCGCGCAGCTTGGCCAGCACCTCGTCGCGGGGGCCGAAGATCTGCTGCCGGCCTTCGGACAGCACCAGCATGTGGTCGACCTCGGACAGAGCGCTCGGGCGGTGGGCGCCGATCACCACGATGCCGCCGCGCGCGCGCACCGAGGCGATGGCGCGCACCAGCGCTTCCTCGCCGGCGCTGTCGAGGTGGGCGTTCGGCTCGTCGAGTACCACGAGGAACGGATCGCGATAGAGCGCGCGGGCAAGGCCGACGCGCTGGCGCTGGCCGCCGGACAGCGCCTCGCCGCCTTCGCCGACCGGGGTGTCGTAGCCCTGGGGCAGCCGCACGATGAGATCGTGGACGCCGGCCGCCTTGGCGGCGGCGACCACGGCCTCGGCATCCGGGGTCTCGTCGAAACGGGCGATGTTCTCCGCCACCGTGCCGTCGAACAGCACCACGTCCTGTGGCAGGTAGCCGACGTGGCGGCCGAGGGAATCGGGCGACCACTGGTCGAGGGCGGCACCGTCGATGCGCACCTTGCCGGCCACGGGACGCCAGATGCCGACGAGGGCGCGCGCCAGCGTCGACTTGCCCGATCCGCTCGGCCCGATGACGCCGAGGCCGGAGCCGGCCTTGAGGCCGAATGCGATCTCGTGCAGCACGATGGCGCGGCCGCCGGTGGGGACGACCGAAATGCCTTCGACGGCGAGCGAGGCCTGGGGCGCCGGCAGGGCGAGCGGTTCCTCGCGCTCCGGGAAGGCGGCGAGCAGTTCGTTGAGGCGGCGCCACGACAGGCGGGCGGCCTGGAAATTCTTCCAGTTCGCCACGGCGAGTTCGACCGGCGCGAGCGAGCGCGCCGACAGGATCGAACTCGCGATGATGATGCCGGCGGTGGCATCCTGGCGGATGACGAGGAAGGCGCCGACGGCGAGCACGCCGGACTGCACCATCATGCGCATCACCTTGGAGAACGAGCCGAAGCCGCCGGAGACGTCGGACGCCCGCTGGTGGGAGCGCATGTAATCCGCGTTGATCCGGCTCCACAGCCGCTCGATGCGGCCGCCCATGCCGAGCGCGTGGACGGTTTCGGCGTTGCGGCGCGCGGCCTCGGCGAGGCTGGCGCGGCGGCCGGCGAAGCGCACCGCATCGCGCATCGGCGCGCGCGTCATCACCTCGGTCAGGATCGTGGTGACGATCAGGATGAGCGCGCCCACGAGGGCGGCGATGCCGATCAGGGGGTGGAACAGGAAGCAGATGCCGACATAGAGCGGCATCCACGGCAGGTCGAACAGCGCCACCGGGCCGCCGGAGGAGATGAAGGAGCGGATCTGGTCGGCGTCGCGGAGCGCCGCCCCCGCCTCGCTTCCCTTCGCGACGAGCGGCGCCCGCATCATCGCCTGGAACATCGGACCCGAGACGCTCTCGTCGAACACCCCGCCGATCCGCACCAGCATCCGCCCGCGGATGAGGTCGAGCACGCCCTGGAAGGCGAACAGCATCGCCGCGAGCAGGCCCAGGCCGACGAGGGTCGGCACGCTGCGGCTCGGCAGCACGCGGTCGTAGACCTCCAGCATGAAGAACGAGCCGGTGAGGTAGAGGACGTTGATGACGCCGCTGAGGAGCGCGATGGAGACGAGCGCCGAGCGGCATGCCGCGAGCACCCGGCGCACGAGCGTTCCGACGGACCCGGCCCTCTGCGGGCCGGCAGGCGGCCGCCTCGACATGGAAAAGCTCATCGACATCCCCCCGGCGACTTCCCCTCCCGGATCGAGGCGATCCGGACGACAAGGATACGCTCAAGCGCCTGAATCTGGAGCAACTACTTGTCGATCAGATGATGGAATCCGGTCGCGCAGCGCCCCAGGGACGGGTATGTCGGCCCCCCCGCCGGGCATACCGCCGGCGGGATCATGCCCCGGGCGGACGGCTTTCGGGAAGGATTATTAACGCCCGCGCGACGGCGGGTGGAAGCCGAATCGCCGCACCGGCGCCGGGAGGCAGCGCGGCTCACTCGGCCGGCGCCAGAAGGCGCGCGTCGCCCTCCTCCAGCCGCAGGCATGTCAGCCGGCCGCTCTGGTAGGCGCGGGTGTCGATATTGATGCGGTTGTGCAGGAACTCGGCCCGGCCCTGGGGGGTGTGGCCGTGGACGATCATCTTCTCGAACCGTTCGTCGGAATTGAGGAACGGCTCCCGGATCCAGATCAGGTCTTCCTCGGCCTGCAGGTGGAGCGGGATGCCGGGCCTGACGCCCGCGTGGCAGAAGAAGTAGTCGCCGATGACGTGGAAATAAGGAAGGCGGCTGAGGAAGGCGACGTGTGAGGCCGGCACGCAGAGCGCGAAGGCATCGCGGATCTGGCCGTAGTCGCTGTCGCGGGTGACGAGCCGCGCGTCCATGCCGTAGGAGGCGATGGTCTCGATCGCGCCGAACGAACCCCACTGGTCGAGCACGTCCGGATCGGACAGGAAGTCGAGCATCACCTGCTCGTGGTTGCCCCTGAGAGGGACGATCTCGGTCGGGAACTGCCGGCGGCTGAGCGTTTCGATCACCTGCGCCGAGGCCGGGCCGCGATCGACATAATCACCGAGCAGGACGGTGGTCGCCTTGAGGCCGGGCGAGGCAGCGACATCGGCTGCGATGAGGTCTGCGACCTCGGCGAGGAGGTCGGCCCGGCCATGGATGTCGCCGATGGCGTAGACG
>JAEZMP010000114.1 GCA_023442215.1 Pseudomonadota bacterium | reverse complement strand
CCGGTGGTGACGAACGAGGCATCGACCCGGGAGCCGCGCGACACCATGCGCTTCATGACGTGGCCGTCGATCAGCGCGTCGCAGTCGACATTGACGATGCGGCAGCCGGGCGAGACCTTGCGGATGGCATCGAGCGTGGCGTCGGTGACAACGTCGGCATGGAACAGCGCGACCAACTCCGGGCGGAAATGCTCGCAGATCTCCAGGAGAGACAGGTTCGAGCGTGCCCGGCCGATCGGCGGCACCGCGGTGTGGGCGATGCGCGATTCGTCGCGGTCGCGGAAGTGCACGACATTGTGCCCCTCCCGGATCAGCCCGTTGAGGAACTTCTTGTCGTACGAATAATAGAAGCCCGCGAACTTGTTCTTGTAGCCGGGGCCGCAGAGGATGATCCGCATGAGGCTTCAGAAGGCGTTGGCGCCGGCGGCGCGGGACGGGAGGTCAGGGGCGCATTCGAACGGCATCGGTTCTCCGTAATCGACGGACGCGGCCGCGTCCATCCCCGGCGGTGGCAAGGTCCACCGGCGAGGGCTCGCGAACCTCGGCAGCGGAGCCCCGGCGTCACCCACGACGGGGCCACGCCTTGACACGGACCCGGCCGGACCTGATTGCGAGACCGGACCTCATCCCCGCGCACACGGTGACCGCCTCCATGCCCCACCACGCCCCTCCTCCCGCATCCTCGCCGCCGCCGGAACCGCTCGAGACGGGGCCAGACGAGGCCGTGCTGGCCTTTCTGGAGGCGCGGCGGTCGGCGCCGTTGCGGTCGCTGGCGGCGCCGGGACCGACGGCGGAGGAACTGGCGCGGATGCTCGCCATCGCGGCGCGGGTGCCGGACCACGGGCGGCTGGTGCCGTGGCGGTTCATCGTGATCGAGGGCGATGCCCGGCGCGAGGCCGGCGAGCGGCTGGACCGGCTCTATGCCGCGCAGAATCCCGGCCTCGACCCCGCAAAGGCGGACATGTGGACGCTCTACCTGATGCGGGCGCCGACCGTGGTGGTGCTGGTCAGCCGTTCCGACCCCGCCGCCAAGGTGCCGGAATGGAACCAGCAGCTTTCGGCCGGCGCGGCGGGCATGGCGCTGACGATGGCGGCGGCGGCCATGGGCTTCGCCAGCCAGTGGCTGCTGAAATGGCCGATCCGCGATGCCGAGGCCGCCGCCCTGCTCGGCATCGGCCGGCAGGAGCGCGCCGCCGGCATGTTCCACATCGGCCGCCCCAGCCTGATCGCGCCGGACCGGGCACGCCCGGCGCCCGAATCCATCGTGACGCGCTGGTCGCCCGGCGAGGCGTGAGGGCCGCGCTTCGGCGGAATGTGAGGGGCGCCCTTCGGCGGATGCGCCGTGCCGCCGCGGCCGGCGGGGTGCGGCAACACGCCCGCAAGACCGGACGCGCCCACGGAAAAGGCCGGCGGGAACGCGCCTGCATCGACGAATTGCTGCGGTGCAGCGTCAATTCCCGATTGGATCCCCGCGAAATTTGATGTTCGTTCCTCAGACGAAGGTCGCGGACGCCCCGGCGCGTGCCGGCGGCCCGTTCCGGCCCTGATCGCCGGATCTCCGGATCGCGAAGACATCGCCCGGTTGCGGCCGGGATGGACAAAGGGCCGAACCAATCGGCCGAACACGGCGGACGAACCGCCGCCCGCGGAGGAAACAGCCCGATGAAGACCCTGAAAGGCCCGGCGATCTTCCTCGCCCAGTTCGCCGGCGACCAGCCGCCGTTCAACTCGCTCGCCACCATCGCCGAATGGGCGGCCGGGCTCGGCTATCGCGGCGTGCAGATACCGACCTGGGACAGCCGCCTGATCGATCTGAAGCGCGCGGCGGAATCCAAGACCTATTGCGACGAGATCGCCGGCATCGTGGAGACCCACGATCTCAGCATCACCGAACTCTCGACCCACCTGCAGGGCCACCTCGTCGCCGTGCATCCCGCCTATGACAGCCTGTGCGACGGCTTCGCGCCGGCCGCCGTGCACGGCAATCCCGCCGCCCGGCAGGAATGGGCCGTGGAGCAGCTGAAGCTCGCCGCCCGCGCTTCCGCCAATCTCGGGCTCAACGCCCACGCCACCTTCTCCGGCGGCCTGGCGTGGCCCTATCTCTATCCGTTCCCGCAGCGGCCGCCGGGCCTGATCGAAACGGCATTCGACGAGCTGGCGCGGCGCTGGCGGCCGATCCTCGATGCGTTCGACGAAGCCGGCGTCGACGTCTGCTACGAGATCCACCCCGGCGAGGATCTGTTCGACGGCACGACCTTCGAGATGTTCCTGGAGCGCGTAGGCAATCACCAGCGCTGCAACATTCTCTACGATCCCTCGCACTTCGTGCTGCAGGCGCTCGACTATCTCGACTACATCGACATCTATCACGAGCGCATCAAGATGTTTCACGTCAAGGATGCGGAGTTCAACCCGACCGGCCGCCAGGGCGTCTATTCCGGCTATCAGCCGTGGATCGACCGCGCCGGCCGGTTCCGCTCGCTCGGCGACGGGCAGGTCGATTTCGCGGCGATCTTCTCCAAGCTCGCCAAGTACGACTTCCCGGGCTGGGCCGTGCTGGAATGGGAATGCTGCCTGAAGCACCCCGAGGACGGCGCGAGAGAGGGCGCGGCCTTCATCGCCGATCACATCATCCGCGTGACGGAAAAGGCGTTCGACGACTTCGCCGGCGCCGACACCGACGAGGCGGCCAACCGGCGGATGCTCGGCATCGGCTGACCCGCCCGACAAGAACAAGACCGAACGGAGGAGACGACCCCATGTCCATCACCGGACGCGACGACGGTTCACCGGGGCCGGACCGCATTTCCTATGCCATGGTCGGCGGTGGCCAGGGCGCCTTCATCGGCGCGGTGCACCGCCTCGCCGCCCGGCTCGACGATGAGTTCGCCCTCGTCGCCGGCGCGCTCTCGTCGGAGCCGGAACGCGCCGTCGCCTCGGCCCGCGCCCTCGGCATCGCGCCGGACCGCAGCTACGGCAGCTGGCAGGAACTGATCGAGCGCGAGAGCGCCCGGCCGGACAAGGTGGAGGCGATCGCCATCGTCACCCCGAACCACGTCCACTACGCCCCGGCGAAGGCGGCGCTGGAGGCGGGCTTCCACGTCATCTGCGACAAGCCGATGACGACGACGCTGGAGGAGGCCCGCAGCCTCGCGGAGACGGTGAAGCGCACCGGGCGGCTGTTCATCCTCACCCACAACTACACCGCCTATCCGATGATCCGCCACGCGCGGGCGATGGTGGCGGCGGGCGAGCTCGGCCGGCTGCGGGTGGTGCAGGTCGAATATGCCCAGGGCTGGCTCGCCACCCCGCTGGAAGGCACCGGCCACAAGCAGGCCGACTGGCGCACCGATCCGAAGCGCTCGGGCGCGGGCGGCTCGGTGGGCGATATCGGCACCCACGCCTTCAACCTCGCCTCGTTCGTGAGCGGGCTGAACGCGACGAGCCTGTGCGCCGATCTCTCGATCTTCGTCGAGGGACGGCGGCTCGACGACAACGCCAACGTGCTGCTGCGCTTCGAGGGCGGCGCGACGGGCATGCTGTGGGCGAGCCAGGTCGCCATCGGCAACGAGAACCGGCTGGTGCTGAGGCTCTACGGCGAAAAGGGCGGGCTTTCCTGGTCGCAGGAACAGCCGAACGACCTGCACTGGTCGCCGCTCGGCGAGGCGACGCGGCTCATCACCCGCGGCACCGCCCACGCCAACGCGGCGGCGGCGCGGCTGACGCGCATCCCCTCCGGCCACCCGGAAGGCTACCTCGAAGGCTTCGCCAACCTCTACGGCGAGGCCGCCCGGGCGATCCGCGCAGCGCGCACCGGATCGGCACCGGATGCCGAGGTGCTCTACCCGACCGTGGAGGACGGCGTGCGCGGCGTCGCCTTCGTCGAGGCGACCGTCGCCTCCAGCGCCAAGGGAGGCGTCTGGGTGCCGCTCTGAGCGGCGGCCCGGCGCTCCGGATTCAAGGCTGGAGCCTATCCTCGCCGTTCGGGTCGGCTCGATCCGAACGGGGTAGGCTCTAGAGTCGCCGGACCGACGAAAGCTGGACGCCGCCCGCCGCGATGCGCGCGGCGGCGGTGGCGACGTCCTCGACCACCACTTCCATGTGGAAGCCGCTGGCGTGGATCATGTGGGTGTCGTCGAGCATGATCGCGACATGGCCGGGCCAGAACAGGAGGTCGCCGCGCAGGCGGCCGTCCTCGATCGCGACCGGGGCGCCGACCGTCTTTTCCTGAAGGTCCGTGTCGCGCAGCACCGTGCGCCCGGCGAGGCGCAGGGCAAGCTGCACGAGGCCCGAGCAATCGATGCCGAAGCTCGACGTGCCGCCCCAGAGATAGGGCACCCCGATCAGACGCTCGGCGGCGGCGACGAAATCGGCCTGGGCCGCTTCGAGAGGGGCGAGATGGCGGGCGACCACCGCATGGCCGCTGGCGAGCAGTGCATAGGTCAGGCCGCGCTTCTCGGTCTCGCCAACGACGGTGACGCCCGCGCCGAGCGGCAAGGCGGCGAGCGGCGGCAGCTTCATCTCCGCCGCCGGATAGACGAACGTCTTCAGGGCCGTGACATGGTGGGTCGGCGCCGGGTCGGCCGGCCCGAGCATGTCGGCGGGCAGATAGCCGACATAGCCGTCGCGGTCGAGCTCGCCCCAGGCCCAGCCTTCGATGGTCTCCTCGTAGACGGTGACGACGTCGCCCGCCAGCGCCTCGGTGTCGAGCGGCGCGTCGGACCGCGGCGACCGGCGCAGCGGCGCAACCGGCACGGCGACGCGGCGGATCACGCCCGGCACGAAGCGCGCGGCCTCGACCCGGCCGCGCAGCCGTTCGGCGGCAAGATCGCTGCGCGCCGGCGTCAGCCTCGGTTCGATGTCGCGCATCACCGCGCCCCCTGC
>JAEZMP010000096.1 GCA_023442215.1 Pseudomonadota bacterium | reverse complement strand
GATCTGGCCGCGCTCCATGCGCTGGCCGCCGGCCGGCAGCCCGCGCGCGCGCTCGATCTCGGCTGCGGCGGCGGCCACGCGGCGTTCGCGATGGCGCCCTCCAGCGGGCTGGTGGTGGCCTACGATCTCTCGGCGAAGATGCTGGCGGCGGTGGAAGCCGAGGCCGGGCGTCGCGGCCTCACCAACCTCACGACCGAACGCGGCACCGCCGAGCGCCTGCCGTTCGCCGACGAGACCTTCGACTTCGTCGCAAGCCGCTTCAGCGCCCACCACTGGAACGACCTCGATGCCGGGCTGGCGGAAGCGCGCCGCGTCACACGGCGGGGCGGCATGGCGGTGTTCATGGACGTCTGCTCGCCCGGGACGCCGTTGCTGGACACCTTCCTGCAGACGATCGAGCTGATGCGCGATCCGTCTCACGTCCGCAACTATTCGCGGGACGAGTGGGTGGCGGCCATCACCCGGGCCGGCTTCGCCGCCGGCCGCCTGACGCGGCGCCGGTTGCGGCTGGAGTTCACGCCGTGGATTGCACGCATCCGCACGCCGCCGGTGCACGCGGAAGCGATCCGCTCGCTGCAGGACATGGCGCCCGACGAGGCGCGCCATCACTTCGAGTTCGAGGAGGACGGCTCGTTCACCCTCGATACCATGACCCTGGAAGCGACGGTGCCGTGAGCGGCAAGGCGCGACGCCGCGCGCCGCACCAAAGCTGATAGTGCCGGGATGGGTCGCGCAAACGACCCGTCCCGGCACTATCAGCCGTTCCGGCAGCTCTATTCGATGACGATGGCGGGCGCCCGGCGGCCCTTGTTGCGCAGGATGGCGACCTCGTCCCACATCGCCGCCGCCGCCGCGCGATAGGCCGCGGCGTGCGCGCCGTGCGGCTCCGCGGCGACGATGGGGTCGCCCGCGTCCGAACGCTCGCGGATCGCCATGGCGAGGGGGATCTCGCCGAGGAACGGCACGCCGAGCACATCGGCTTCATGCCGTGCTCCGCCATGTCCGAAGATATCGGACCGCGTACCGCAGTGCGGGCAGATGAAGGTGCTCATGTTCTCGACGATGCCGAGGACGGGCACCTCGACCTTCTGGAACATCGCAAGCCCCTTCCGCGCGTCGATCAGCGCGAGGTCCTGCGGCGTGGAAACGATCACGGCGCCGGTGATCGGCGCCTGCTGCGCGAGGCTCAACTGCACGTCGCCGGTGCCGGGAGGCATGTCGATGACGATGGCATCGAGTTCGCCCCACGCGGTATCCATCAGCATCTGCCGCAGGGCCGAGACCACCATCGGCCCGCGCCAGATCATCGGCGTGCCCTCGTCGATGAGGAGGCCAATGGACATCGCCTGCAGGCCATGGGCCTCCATCGGCACCAGCGTGCGGCCGTCGACGGTCTGCGGGCGGCCGGAGAGACCGAGCAGCTTCGGGATCGACGGGCCGTAGACGTCGGCATCGAGCACACCGATCTTCAGGCCGAGATCCTTCAGCGCCAGCGCGAGATTGACCGCAGTCGTGGACTTGCCGACGCCGCCCTTGCCGGAGGCGACCGCGATCAGCGTGGCGACGCCCGGCACACCCATGCGAGTCGCCGCCTGGGGCCCACCCGGGGCCTGAGGCGGGGTACGGCGCGCCGGCTCCGCCGCGGCGGCGGAATGCTGGGTGCGTCCGTGGCCGTGGTGCGCGTGGGCAGGATGGCCCGCCCCGCCCGGCCGCTCGGCGGTCAGCGCCACCATGGCGCGTTCCACGCCCGCCAGCGCCAGCACGGTGCGCTCGGCGGCAAGCCGCAGCGGCTCAAGTTCACGCGCCCGCGTCTCCGGCACCGTGATCGAGAACGCCACCCGCCCGTCGGAGACGAACACGTCCGACACGAGGCCGAGCGAGACCACGTCGCCGGTGCCGTCAGGCCCGGTCACGGCCTTGAGCGCTTCCAGCACCACCGCCTTGTTCAACTCGCTCACGTCACTGTCCTCCAGACCGATTCCGACACCGGCCGATTTTCCCGCCGGGTGGGCCCCGCGGTGCGATGCGGCGCCTCTTTTCCGGCAGGCACCGAACGTTCTAATGGTGGGTATGGTCATAGCCGATTTCAAAGCAGCGCCCCAACCTCCGTTCATCGCGCGCGAAACCGTCGCCGGCCTTGTGCTCGCCGGTGGCGCTTCGCGCCGCATGGGACGCGACAAGGCGGCGATGGCACTTGCCGGACAAACGCTGCTCCACCGGGCCGTATCGCGCCTCGCGCCGCAGGTCGGGTCGCTTGCGGTGAACCGGGCGGAGGATGACGGCGTGCCGGCGCTGCCGGACGGCCTCCCCGTTCTCCGCGACGCTGTTCCCGGACGGCAGGGTCCGCTCGCCGGCCTGCTCGCCGGCCTGTTCTGGGCGCGGGATCTGGGAGCGCCCCTGCTGGTCACCGTCGCCGTCGACACGCCGTTCTTCCCGATCGATCTCGCCGGACGGCTTGCCGCGGCAGCGGATGGCCGGATTGCGGTGGCGGTTTCCGGCGGGCGGCCTCACCCGGTCTTCGCGGCGACGCCAACATCGCTGGCGGACGACCTCGCCGGATGGCTCGCCGGGCAGGATGACCGCAGCGTGGCACGGTGGCAGGCGCAGCACGGCGCCGTCGCGGTCTCGTTCGCAGTCCCGGTCGGTGAGATTGATCCCTTCTTCAACCTCAACACACCGGACGATCTCGCCGCGGCGGAAGCGGCGGTACGGGCCGGTGCGTAGCCGGCCGGCAGTTGCATTTGCGGGCACTTTGTGCGCTTCCATGCGTCACGCGCGCTTCCGCCTTTCAGGTCACCGTCATGAGTCGCTTCTGGAGCCAGATCGTTCACACGCTCACGCCCTATGTTCCGGGCGAGCAGCCCCGGATGGCGGGCCTCGTGAAGCTCAACACCAACGAGAACCCGTATCCGCCCTCGCCGAAGGTGCTCGCGGCGATTGCCGCCGAGACCGGCGATGGGTTGCGGCTTTATCCGGATCCGGTCAGCCTGAAGCTGCGCACCGCGATCGGCGCGCTCCACGACGTCGATCCCTCCGAGGTCTTCGTCGGCAACGGCTCGGACGAAGTGCTGGCCCATGCCTTCATGGGCCTGTTCTCCCATGATCGGCCGCTGCTGTTCCCCGATATCACCTACAGCTTCTATCCGGTCTATTGCGGGCTCTACGGTGTGCGCTACGTCACCGTGCCGCTCGACGACGCGATGCAGGTGAGGGTCGACGACTATCGCCAGCCGGGCGGCGCGATCATCCTGCCGAACCCGAACGCGCCGACCGGCTCGGCGCTTCCGCTCGCCGAGATCGAACGGCTGGTTTCCGAACATCCGGACGCCGTGGTGGCGATCGACGAGGCCTATGTCGATTTCGGCGGTGAAAGCGCGATCCCGCTGGTGAAGCGCTATCCGAACCTGCTGGTGATCCACACCCTCTCGAAGTCGCGCTCGCTCGCCGGCCTGCGCGTGGGCTTCGCCATCGGCCAGCGGCCGCTGATCGAGGCGCTGGAGCGCGTCAAGGACAGCTTCAACTCCTATCCGCTCGACCGTATCGCCGCCGCAGGCGCGACAGCCGCCATCGAGGATTCCGCCTGGTTCGACGAGACCCGCGGCAAGGTGATGGCGAGCCGCGCAAGGCTCACGGCCGAGTTCGAGGCGATGGGGTTCGTCGTGCTGCCCTCGGCGGCCAACTTCGTGTTCGCGCGCCACCCCGCGCACGCGGGTGCCGAACTCGCACGCAAGCTGCGCGAACGGGCGATCATCGTCCGTCACTTCAACAAGCCGCGGATCGAGGACTATCTGCGCATCACCATCGGCACCGATGACGAGTGCGACAGGCTGATCGAGGCGCTGCGCGACATCGTGTGAGACCGGCCCGGGTCTTGGTGTGAGACCGTCCCGGGTCTTGCCGTCTCGCGGGTCCTGCCGTTTCAAGACGTTGGCAACGGTTCTTGAAGCGGCCTAGCCACCGGCTTTACGGCCCGTCGGCGCGGGAATGGTCTCACAGCCTGTTGGCGACGCCCGGCACGAGGGGCACGAAGCGCACGGGGCCGACGGCCGTCAGGTCGGCGCCCCGCTGGGTGCGCACCACCTTCATCAATTGCTGCGGGCCGGCCGCGGGACCGAGCGGCATCACCATGATGCCGCCGACCTTGAGCTGCTCGACGAGCGCCCGGGGCGCCGCCTGGGCGGAAGCCGTCACGAGGATGCGGTCGAACGGCGCCTTCTCCGGCCAGCCGTTGATGCCATCATCCACACGCGTGACGATATTGGAGAAGCGCAGCACCGCGAACCGTTCCTCGGCGAGTGCGGTGAGCGAGCGGTAGCGCTCGATGGTATAGACCTCGCGGCAGAGCCGGCTCAGCACGCTCGTCTGGTAGCCGGAACCGGTTCCGATCTCGAGCACGCGGTCGCCCGGGCCGACTTCCAGCGCCTCTGTCATCATCGCCACCATGGACGGCGCGGAGATGGTTTGCCCGCATTCGATCGGAAGCGGGCGGTCGTCCCAGGCGTGGGCCTTGTTCTCGATCGACAGGAACATCCGCCGCGGGATGTTCTCGATGGCGGCGTAGATGCGCCTGTCCCGCACGCCCCGCCGCCGCAGGGTCAGCACCAGGTTGGCAAGGGCGATGCGGTCGGTTTCGGCCTGTGTCGGCTCGTTGCCCATAGTCGCGGTGAGGCCCTCAATCGGCTCGTACGGACAGGTGATCGCGCAGCGCGGTCAGATTCGCATGGGAAGTATAGTCCAGCCTGAGCGGCGTGACCGATATCCGTCCCTCCGCCATGCACCGCAAATCGGTGCCGGGCTCGGATTCGAACGGCGTATGGCCGTAAACGATCCAGTAGTAGGGATTGCCGCGCCCGTCGGAGCGCTCGTCGACCGAGACGAATTCCTCCGGCCGGCGGCCCTGCACCGTCACCTCGACGCCTTCGATCTCCGACGGCTTGCGATTCGGGAAGTTGACGTTGAGCAGCGTTCCCTGAGGCAGGTCGTAGCTGACGAGATCGCGGATCAGCTTCGGCCCGAACGCCTCCGCCGCCTCGAAGGACGGCTCGTTGCGGTTCTGGGGGCCGAAGGCCTGGGAAAGCGCGATCGACCGGATGCCGAGCAGCGTGCCTTCCATCGCGCCGGCGACGGTGCCGGAATACGTGATGTCGTCGGCGACGTTCTGACCGCGGTTCACCCCGGAAAGCACCAGGTCCGGCCGGCGCGGCATCAGGTTGCAGGCGGCCATGATGACGCAGTCGGTCGGCGTGCCGCGCACGGCGTAGCGCTGCCCACCGAGATCGCGCACCCGGAGCGGATCGCTCAGCGTGACGGAATGGGACTTGCCGGACTGGTCGGTCTCCGGCGCCACCACCCACACGTCGTCCGACAGCGCGCGGGCGATGCGCTCAAGCGCCTCCAGTCCCGGTGCGTGGATGCCGTCGTCGTTGGTGAGCAGGATGCGCATGGCGGGCCTCGGTGCTGGAGCCTATCCCGTTCAGATCGAAGCGGTCCGAATGGCGAGGGATATGCAGTCGTTGCTGAATCTGGAGCGAGTTCTTTCCGGTCAGATGGCGCCGCCCCGTCGGAAGCCGCCTGACAACGTCAAGGACCGGCGGACTGCGACTGCCGCACGGCCGGTCCTCGCGAGGAGCCTTGCCCGGAAATCGTGTCCGTGCGGTGACCGCCCGGGCCTGAAGCGCGCTCAGACCCCGCCGATGCGCTCCAGGCCGCCCATATAGGGCCGAAGCACTTCCGGGATCGTCACCGAGCCATCCTCGTTCTGATAGTTCTCGATGACGGCGATGAGCGTGCGGCCGACCGCCAGGCCGGAGCCGTTCAGCGTATGGACGAAACGCGGGCTCTTGGTGTCGGCCGCGCGATAGCGCGCGCCCATGCGCCGGGCCTGGAAATCGCCGCACACCGAGCACGACGAGATCTCGCGATAGGTGTTCTGCCCCGGCAGCCAGACCTCGATATCGTAGGTCTTGGTGGCACCGAAGCCCATGTCGCCGGTGCAGAGCGTGACGACGCGATAGTGCAGCCCGAGCCGCTTCAGCACCTCTTCGGCGCACCCGACCAGCCGCTCATGCTCCGCCGAGGACGTTTCGGGCGTCGTGATGGAAACGAGTTCCACCTTGCCGAACTGGTGCTGGCGCAGCATTCCGCGGGTGTCGCGGCCGGCCGACCCGGCTTCGAGGCGGAAGCACGGCGTGTAGGCCGCGAAGCGCAGCGGAAGCGCGGCCTCGTCCAGGATCTGCTCGCGGACGAGGTTCGTCAGCGGCACCTCGGCGGTCGGAATCAGCCAGCGGCCGTCGAGCGTGCGGAACTGGTCGTCGGCGAACTTCGGCAGCTGCGCGGTGCCGTACATCACCTCATCGCGCACCATCAGCGGCGGCGCCACTTCCTGATAGCCGTGCTCGCCGGTATGGAGGTTCAGCATGAACTGGCCGAGCGCGCGCTCGAGCCGCGCGAGCGCGCCCTTGAGGACGACGAAACGCGTGCCAGCGAGCTTCGAGGCCGCCTCGAAGTCCATCAGCCCGAGCGCTTCGCCGATCTCGAAATGCTGGCGCGGTGCGAAGCCGAGCGCGGGCATCGTGCCGACCTTGCGGATCTCGACATTGTCCGCCTCGTCGCGTCCCACCGGAACGTCACCGAGCGGAACGTTCGGCACCCGCGCAAGGGCTTCCTCGATCGCCGTCTCGGCGACCCGCAGCAGCGCCTCGTCCGCCGGCAGGCGTTCCTTCAGAAGCGCCACCTCGGCCATCAGTTCCTCGGCCCGGGCGTCGTCCTTGGCGGCCTTGGCCTTGCCGATCTCCTTGGAGGCCGCATTGCGGCGCTCCTGGAGGAGCTGCAGGTCCGTGGTGATCTGCCGGCGCCGGTCGTCGAGCTTGATCAGGTCGGCCGCACGCGGGGCCTCGCCGCGGGAGAGCAGCGCACGATCGAGCGCTTCCGGGTTGTCGCGGATCCAGCGGATATCAAGCATCGGGAAACTCCGGCATTCGGCCGTTCGGGCAAGGCTCGCCGCCGTTCGAACGACGGGCATCCGGCCGCGCGCTCCGGCCGGATTGCCGCCGGGAGACGTCCGGTATGACCCTAGGACGCCTCTGCGGCCTCAGCCGCCGCACGCGACCGCTCGATCTGACGAACGGCGAGGATGGACACTTCGTAGAGAAGCATCGCCGGGATCGCAAGACTGATCTGGCTGATGGGATCGGGCGGCGTCAGCACCGCGGCGATGATGAAGGCGACCACGATGGCGTAGCGCCGCTTGGAGCGCAGATCCTTCGCCGTCACGATGCCGGCGCGGGCCAGCAGCGTCAGGACCACGGGCAGCTGGAACACGATGCCGAACGCGAAGATCAGCACCATGATCAGACCGAGATACTCGCTGACCTTCGGCAGCAGGTAGATGCTCGCCTGCCCCGGCCCGCCGTGCTGTTCCATGCTGACGAAGAAATGCAGCGCCATCGGCATGACGAGGAAGAACACCAGGAGCGCGCCCATGGCGAACAGGATCGGCGTCGCGACGAGGAACGGCAGGAACGCCTTGCGCTCGTTGCGGTAAAGCCCCGGCGCCACGAACATGTAGATCTGGCTCGCAACCACCGGAAAAGCCAGGAACAGCGCGCCGAACATGCCGAGCTTGAGCTGCGTGAAGAAATATTCCTGCGGCGCCGTATAGATCAACTCGATCGGACGCGAATTGCCGACGACATGCTCATAGGGAATGATGAGAATGTTGAAGATGTCGGACGCAAAATAGAAGCAGACCAGGAACGCAACCAGGATCGCGGCCAGAGACTTGATCAGACGCGACCTGAGTTCGATCAGGTGATCGAGCAGGGGAGCGCGGGAAGCTTCGATGTCGTCTTCTTCGGCAGTCATGAAAGCGACCCTGCGGATGGCGTGGGCGCAACCGCCGGCTTCGCGGCTTCCGCTCCGGATTCGGTGGACGGGGCCTCGATGGACGGCGCCGGCGAAGGCGCGCGATCCTGAGGCGGCTGAGCGGGAGGCGTCGCAGCGGGAGGCGTCGCGATATGAGGGGCCGGTTCGCTGGCGGCCGGCACACCGCCGGCGGCATCCGCAAGCGACAGCGCCTCGCCGGAGGGCACCGGCTGGCCAATGGAATCGAACGGCACCGCGTCGACCGGTGCGATCACCGGCGGAACCGCCGGCGCGTTCGGATCGATGACCGGTCCGGTCTCCGGATGCGGGTCCGGGTCGGGCATCGGCTTCGCGACGGGCTTGGTGCCCATGAGGTCGAGCGAATTGGCCTCGGCGAGCTTCTTCTTCAGATCGTCGATTTCGGCCTGGCGCTCGGCCTCACGCAGAGCCTGATTGAACGTGCTCTGGAACTCGCCAGCCATGCGGCGGACACGGCCGAGCATCTGCCCTGCCGTGCGCAGAACGCGCGGCAGATCCTTCGGGCCGATGACGACCAGCGCCACGACCACGATGATGAGGATCTCACTCCAACCGACTTCGAACATGGGACCGCGCTTCGGGGGGACTGTTTCAAACATCACGCCGCACGAGACGTGCGGCACCTGCGCCCCAGGGAAAGGCCGCTCGGACGAGCGGCCCGGACAACAAAGATCAGCCCTGCATCAAACCCGCGCAGCTGGCGAAATCGCCGCGAGCGTCACCCCCGCCGCGGCGACCGGCGACCCGGTGCCATCGCACCGCGCCATCCAGATCACCTTCGCGCGCCGGATCACCTTCGCGCGAATGAGGCCTCGCGCTTGGCCGCCACCGGGCGGCCGGCACACGGACGTGCCCGCAGCTCCCGGACGCACGCCCGGGGCGACGCGGGATCCGCCCCGCCGTCAGCCGACCTTGGTCTGGTCTTCGGCCTTCTGGGCCGGCATGGTCATGCCGGGCTTGTGGTCGACAGCCTTCGTGTCGTCGTCTTCAGAGAGCCCCTTCTTGAAGCTCTTTATGCCCTTGGCGACGTCGCCCATCAGGTCGGAGATCTTGCCGCGACCGAACAGGAGGATCACGACGATCGCCACGATGAGGATATGCCAAATACTGAAACTACCCATCCCAGGCTTCTCCTCGCGGCCCCTTCCAACGGGATTCGGGGCCATTTCTATTGTTGTCTGCCGAGGGCCGTACCCGTACGACAATCAGTCCGGCGCCGAACACGGCATCGGAGACGATGGCATCCATGTCCAGCATATGACAGTGGCGGCAATATTGCAGAAAGCCCAGGCTCCCGCAACAGAAGCCGGTCCGCCGCAGCCGACCCACTATGACGTCGCGCCCGCCGGCATGCCATCGGGGAAGATGTGGAGACGTTCGGGCGGAACGTCAACGAAAAGCGCGTCGCCTGCCGAAAACCGCCCGATTTCGACGGAACGCACCTCCAGCGGTGCTGAAAGGCCGGCGACGGCGACCTCGATGCGGTCGACCTCGCCGAGATAGCGCCGCGACACCACCCGCCCCGGAGTGCCGCCGCCTGCGGACGACAGGCGCATGTCGTGAGGCCGTGCCGCGACGACCACCTCGTCGCCGTCCTTGAGGCGCGCCGGCGCCTGCACGCGGCCGAGCACGCTGACGATCCAGCCGCCCTCGACACGGCCGGCCACCTCGTTCAGTTCGGAGAAGAAGCGCGCGGCCTCGATGTCGACCGGATGGCGGTAGAGCTCCTCCGGCGCGCCGAGCTGCACCAGGCGGCCCTTGCGCATCAGCGCGATGCGGTCGCCGATTCGCATGGCTTCCTCCGGATCGTGGGTCACGACCACCGCGGTGATGCCCGCCTCGCCGAGAACGGCGATGGTTTCGTCGCGCACCTTGTCGCGCAGCCGGCGGTCGAGACCGGAGAACGGCTCGTCCATCAGAAGCACCCGCGGTCCCGGCACGAGCGCGCGCGCGAGCGCCACGCGCTGCTGCTCGCCGCCGGAAAGATGGTGCGGATAGTGCCCGGCATAATGGCCGAGCCGCACGCGCTCCAGCGCGGTCCTCGCCATCTGCCTCGCCTCGGCCGCCGGGCGGCCGCGAAGGCCGAAGCGAACGTTGTCGAGGATCGTCAGGTGCGGGAACAACGCATAGTCCTGGAACACGAGGCCGACGCCACGGGCTTCCGGCGGCAGCGTGCGCGTCGCACCCGCGACCTCCTCGCCGTCGATGACGACCCGGCCGGAATCCTGAGTCTCGATGCCGGCGGCGATGCGCAGCAGCGTGGTCTTGCCGCACCCGGACGGCCCGAGCAGGCACAGGATCTCCCCGGCATTCACCGAGATGCTGACCTCCCGGACGGCGGCATGGGCCGCGAAGGACAGGCTGACGCGCTCGAAGGCGAGCCTCGCCGGGACGGCGATCTCGGGAACGGCTCTCCGGGCAGCGGCGGTGGGCATCGCGATCACATCCTCATCGTTCTGCGGGGCCGGGCGGGCGGGCGGCCGCGGCTCGTTAGCGCCCGGACAGCAGATCGCCCGGATCGTCGCCGAGCGGATCCTCGTCCCCCGACAGCGCATCGTCGTCGTTCGGCCCCGGAATTCCCTGTGCGGAAGGCGGCACCGTGTCCAGAAGCCCCGCCCCCTTCAGTTCCTCCAGTCCCGGAAGATCGCCGACGCTGTCGAGGCCGAAATGATCGAGGAACCCGACGGTGGTACCATACGTCACCGGACGTCCGGGCGCCCGGCGCCGGCCGCGCATCCTGATCCAGCCGGCTTCCATCAGCACGTCGAGCGTGCCCTTCGATGTGGCCACCCCGCGGATCGCCTCGATTTCCGCCCGCGTCACGGGCTGGTGATAAGCGATGATCGCAAGCGTCTCCAGCGCGGCACGGGAAAGCCGGCGCGGCTCCACGGCATCCTGCCTCAGGAGGAAACCGAGATCCGGCGCCGTGCGGAAGGCCCAGCCGCCGGCGACCTTCGTGAGGTTGACGCCCCGCCCGGCATACAGCGCGGCGAGATCGGCGAGAAGCCCCTCAACGTCGGCCCCGGCCGGCAGACGCAGGGCGATATCCGCGGTGGCGACCGGGTTGGCGCTGGCGAAGACCACAGCCTCCACCAGCCGCATCTGTTCGTGGCGGGCCCCGAACGCGTCGACGGAGTCGCATTCATCGCGATGGCTCGCCTCAGACATCGCCGCCTCCCGCCCCGGTTTCGTCCCCATCCGTCCGCGCCGCGCGCCGGCGGACGAAGATCGGGGCGAACGGGGCCGACTGGCGCAGGTCGAGCCCGCCCTCGCGCGCAAGCTCCAGCGTGGCGGAGAACGAGCTCGCTCGCACCGTTACCCTGTCCTCCGGCGTCGCCGTGTACTCGGCAAGCAGGTCGTCGACGGGAACCCAGTCCGGCACCGCGCCGATCAGGCGTTCCAGCACCTGCCGGGCATCGAGCAGCGACCACACCGTGCGCCGGCCGACGCTGACCCGCGTGACCATCGAGCGCTGGCGGTGCGCGGCATAGGCGGACAGCAGTTCGTAGAGCGTCACCTGCCATTCCGAGCGCTTCTCGACCACCACCGCCTCGGGCGCGCCGCGTGCGAACACGTCCCGGCCGAGACGGGCACGGCCGGCGAGCCGGGCGGAGACGTCGCGCATCGCCTCTAGGCGGCGCAGCCGGAACGCAAGGTCTGCGGCCAGCATCTCACCGGACGGCTCGTCGTCCTCGGTGTCATCAGGCACGAGAAGACGGGACTTCAGATAGGCGAGCCAGGCTGCCATCACCAGATAGTCGGCCGCGAGTTCGAGCCGCATCCGCCGCGCCGCGGCGACGAAGGCGAGATATTGCTCCGCGAGCGCGAGGATGGAGATGCGGGCGAGATCGAGCTTCTGGTTCCGTGCGAGCGTCAGCAGAAGGTCGAGCGGCCCCTCGAAACCCTCGACATCGACCACGAGCGCTTCGACGGCGGCGGTCGCCGCCGCTCCGCCCGCCCGCGTCTCCTCGAGCGGCAGCGTCCAGTTGTCCGGCTCTTCCGCGGCCGGGCTCACGCGACCTCCGCCGGAAGCCCAGCGATGCGCTCGATCA
>JAEZMP010000089.1 GCA_023442215.1 Pseudomonadota bacterium | reverse complement strand
GCGCCGGACGAGGCGTCGCCTTCGCCGGATGTCAGCGCGCCCGATGCGGCCACAGCGCCGTCTGCAGCCGCCGCGCCCACCGGTCCGGGCGCGGTTCCGCTCGCCCCGGCTCTGACGCCGGCGGCGGTTCCACCCGCGCAGGAAGCCTCGATCCCCCCGGCCGCCGCATCGGATGCCTCTCCGGTTCCGCCCGCCGCGCCGCCGGCGATGCCGCTGGCACGCCCCGAATCGCCCCAGGCGAGCGGCAAGGCGGCGCACGACGAAGCGCGCGCGACCGCCCGGCCGAGCGGGCCGCCGGACATCGCCTACGAGGCGTTCAGCGCCGGCTACTATCTTCAGGCGTTCGGCATCGCCACCCACACGGCGGCGGCGGGCGACAAGGCGGCGCAGGTGCTGCTCGGCCTGATGTACGAGAACGGCTACGGCGTCGAGCGCAATCCCGAGAAGGCGCGCGGCTGGTATCAGGTCGCCTCCGAGGCGGGCTCGCGCGAGGCGGACTATCTGCTGGCGCTGATGCTGCTCGCCGGCGACGGCGGACCGAAGGACGAGGCCGCGGCGGCAAAGCTGTTCGAGCGCGCGGCGAAGAACGGCCATCTGGAGGCCGCCTACAATCTCGGGGTGCTCTATCTCGAAGGCAAGGCGCGGCCGCGCGATACCGCGAAGGCGGCGCAGCTGTTCCAGTCCGCCGCCGACGACAACAATGCCGACGCGCAATATGCCATCGCGGTGATGTACGCCACCGGCAACGGCAAGCCGGAAAATCAGGGCCTCGCCTCTTTCTGGTACGGCCGCGCGGCGCGCAACGGTCACGTCGACGCCCAGATCGAATATGCCATCCGCCTGTTCAACGGCGTCGGGCTCGATCCCGATCCGAAGGCGTCGGCGGACTGGTTCCGCCGGGCGGCGACCGCCGGCAATCCGGTGGCGATGGTGCGTCTCGCCCGTCTCTACGCCATCGGGCAGGGCGTGCCGCAGGATTCGATCGAGGCGGTGAAGTGGGCGACCATTGCCCACTCCGAAGGGCTCGACGATGCCTGGATGACGGCCTTCATCAAGGACATGCTGCCGGCCGACGTCGACAAGGGCATTGCCGCCGCCGGCCCATGGCGCTGGGATTGATGGCGCTGGGACTGATCGCGCCGGGAGTTATCTTGCCGGGACTGATGGACGCCGGAGGTTGATCCGGCGTCCGGAGCCGGCGCTCAGCCGGCGAAGCGGTCGGTGGTGCGGATCAGCACGTCGAGGATGCCCGGCTCGTCGTAGGCGTGGCCGGCATCGTCGATGAGGTGATAGTCGGCTTCCGGCCAGGCGCGGTGCAGGTCGTGCGCCGTCTTCGTCGGGCAGGCCATGTCGTAGCGCCCCTGCACGATCACGCCCGGAATGCCCTTCAGCTTGTAGGCGTCGCGCAGGAGCTGGCCTTCGTCCATGAAGCCGGCATGGACGAAATAGTGGTTCTCGATCCGCGCGAAGGCGAGGGCGAACTCGTCCTCCTCGAACTGGCCCGTGGTGCTCGGCTTCGGCAGCAGCGTGATGGTCGAGCCTTCCCAGAGGCTCCACGCCTTGGCCGCGGCGAGGCGCACGGCCGGATCGTCGCCGACGAGCCGGCGGCGGTAGGCGGCCATCATGTCGCCGCGCTCGGCTTCAGGGATCGGGGCGAGGAAGCCTTCCCAGAGATCCGGGAAGATCCAGGACGCGCCCTCCTGATAATACCATTCCAGCTCGGCGCGCCTGAGGGTGAAGATGCCCCGCAGCACCAGCTCCGTCACCCGCTCCGGATGCGTCTCGGCATAGGCGAGCGCGAGGCACGAGCCCCACGAGCCGCCGAACACCTGCCAGCGCTCGACGCCGATCATCTCCCTGAGCCGCTCGATGTCGGCGACGAGATCCCACGTCGTGTTGGCGTCGAGGTTCGCGTGGGGCTTCGAGCGCCCGCAGCCCCGCTGGTCGAACAGCAGGATGCGATAGCGCGCGGGATCGAACAGCCGGCGGTGGTGCGGCGAGCAGCCGGCGCCCGGGCCGCCGTGGAGGAACACCACGGGCTTGCCGGCGGGATTGCCGCAGAGTTCCCAATAGAGGCTGTGGCCGTCGCCGACATCGAGCATCCCCGTCTCGTAGGGCTCGATTGCGGGATAGAGCGTGCGCAGGGCGGGAGTGGCCGTCATGTCATTCTCCGGATGGCGCCGGTGCCGGGAGAGCGCTTTCCGGTCGACAGGAAGTCGCGCCGGATTCGAAGAGGTGCGCATGTCCCGCCCGGGTCGGTTCGATGGACGGGATATGCACGGGGTGGATCGGCATCGGCCCCATCCGTCTTAAGCCCGTTCGCCGCCCGCCGCCATCGGTTCGGCGCGGCCGCGCCCCGCTCGATGGCCGCGTCAGCCGTCCTCGTAGACCACCTCCGTCATCATCCCCGTCGCCATGTGGTAGAGGTTGTGGCAGTGGATCAGCCAGCGGCCGGGATTGTCGGCGTCGAACGCGACGCGCACCGAGCCGCCGGGCATCACCAGCACCGTGTCGCGCACCGCCCCGGCGACCGGCCGGCCGTCGATCTCCACCACCTGGAAATGATGGCCGTGCAGGTGCATCGGGTGCGACATCGGCGAGGGATTGGTGAAGCCGATCACGACGCGCTTGCCGCCGCGGACCGGCAGCGTCTTGCGGTTGGACCACACGCGACCATCCATGGTCCAGCGGAACGGCATCATCGAGCCGCCGAGTTCCACGTCGTGGCGGATATCCGCCGCCGCGTCGCCGAGCGGGTAAAGCGCCTGAAGGCGGCCTTCGAGCGAGAGGTCGACCGCCGGCACCGGCGCATCCGCCTCCTTCGACAGCTTCGGCACGGCGGCGTCGGGCGTCGCCAGCACGATGCCGGTGCGCGCGGTCGCGCCTTCGAGCTGCGCGAGGATCGGGAAGGCCCCGTCCTTGACGGTCACGACGATGTCGAGCCGCTGGGCCATGGCGAGCGGGAACCGGCTCGCCTCGAGCGGAACCACCTCGTTGCCGTCGACGGCGATCAGCGTGCCGGTGAGGGCTCCGAGGTCGAGCCAGAAATTGCTGGCGGTGGCGCCGTTGATCACCCGCAGGCGGACCTTGCCGTTGCGCTCCACCCTGACGACCTCGGGATCGGACAGGGTGCGGTCGTTGGCGAGAAAGGCGTCGTAGGGGATGTCGTTGAGGTCGGCCATGCCGTGCGCCATCCCCGGCATGGCGTGGCCGGCCATCCCGGAGCTGTTCATGCCCTCCATTCCGCCCATGCCCTCCATCCCGGCCATGCCGCCGTGATCCATCGAGCCGCCGTTCATCGCCCCACCGCTCATCGCCCCACCGCTCATGGCGCCGTGATCCATGCCCGGCATGTCCATGCTTCCGTCCGCCATTCCGTGGCCCTGCGCCGCCCCGCCCGCCGCCATTCCGGTCAGCCCGGCGAGGATCTCCTCCGGGTCGCGGAAGCTGAAATCGTGCAGCATCACGACCACCTCCCGGGCATCCATCGCCGCGTCGTCCGGCGTGCGCACGATCAGCGGCGCGGCCAGCAGGCGCTGTTCCTGCAGGCCCTGGTGCGAGTGCATCCAGTGCGTGCCCGGCCTCGGCACGAAGTCGTAGGTCGCGCTCTCGCCGTCGAGGATCGGCGAGACGTAGCCGGTCGAGGTCACGCCGTCCTGTTCGGGCGGCGGGGTCTGGCCGTGCCAGTGCACGATGGTCGCCGCGCCCATCCGGTTGCGGAGGATGGCGGAGAAGCGCTCGCCGGGTTCGAGCACCACGCCCTGCCGGCCGCCGGGGCCGGCCACGCCGAACACCGTCGCCGCCTTGCCGTCGACGTCGATCACCCGGCTTTCGGCGACGAGTTCGAACGTGCCGGCCGGGGCGGCGAGAGCGCTGCGGCCGAAGCCCGGCAGCAGGCCGCAGGCGGCGGCAGCGCCCGCGCCGGCGAGGAAACCGCGGCGGGTGGGTCGGAACGGCATGGAGAACGCTCCCTGTTGATGGCGCGCCGGTCGCGGCGCCCTGGCTTCTTTGGAAGGGCG
This sequence comes from Pseudomonadota bacterium, assembly GCA_023442215.1. Lineage (GTDB taxonomy): Bacteria > Pseudomonadota > Alphaproteobacteria > Rhizobiales > Segnochrobactraceae > Pseudoxanthobacter. The sequence continues at coordinate 7,302 of JAEZMP010000089.1, read as the reverse complement.
GGTCAGGAAAGCCGCGCGGCGCGCAGGCGCAGCGCGTTGCCGATGACGCTGCCGGAGGACAACGCCATCGCCGCCGCCGCCACCACGGGCGAAAGCATCAGCCCGAACAGCGGATAGAGCAGCCCGGCCGCGATCGGCACGCCGGCGGCGTTGTAGATGAAGGCGAAGAACAGGTTCTGGCGGATGTTGGCCATGGCGGCCTTCGACAGCCGCCGCGCCCGCACGATGCCGCCGAGATCGCCCTTCACCAGCGTCACGCCGGCGCTTTCCATGGCGACGTCGGTGCCGGTGCCCATGGCGATGCCCACGTCGGCGGCGGCGAGCGCGGGCGCGTCGTTGGTGCCGTCGCCGGCCATCGCCACCACGCGGCCTTCGGCCCTGAGGCGGGCGAGCACGGCGCTCTTGCGCTCCGGCAGCACCTCGGCCTCCACCTCGGTCAGGCCCAGCCCGCGCGCCACCGCCTCGGCGGTGGTGCGGTTGTCGCCGGTCAGCATCACGATGCGCAGTCCGTCGGCCGCCAGCGCCTTCAGCGCGGCCGGCGTCGTCGCCTTCACCGGGTCGGCGATTGCGATGGCACCGGCGGCTGCGCCGTCGACGGCGACGAACACGGCGGTCGCGCCGTTGCGGCGCTCGGCCTCCGCCGCCGCGCCGAACGCCCCGGCATCGACGCCGAGTTCGGCGAGGAAGCCGGCATTGCCGATGGCCACCTTGCGCCCCTCCACCACGCCGGTGGCGCCCTTGCCGGGCGGGCTGTCGAACGCCTCCGGGGTCGCGAGCGCCAGTCCGCGCGCCTCGGCGTCGCGCACGATCGCCGCGGCGAGCGGATGCTCGCTGGCGCGTTCGAGGCTCGCCGCGAGGCGGATCAGCTCGGCCTCGCCGATCGGCCCGGCATGAACCGCCGTCACGCTCGGCCGGCCTTCGGTCAGCGTTCCTGTCTTGTCGACGACGAGGGTGTCGACCCGCTCCAGCCGCTCCAGCGCCTCGGCATCGCGGATCAGCACGCCCGCCTCGGCGCCACGGCCGATGCCGACCATGATCGACATCGGCGTGGCGAGGCCGAGCGCGCACGGGCAGGCGATGATGACGACGGAAACCGCGGCCAGCATTGCGAACGCGAACCGCGGCTCCGGCCCGAACATCATCCAGGCCGCGAACGCGAGTGCGGCGACGGCGAGCACCGCGGGCACGAACCAGCCGGCCACGCGGTCGGCGAGCGCCTGGATCGGCGCGCGGCTGCGCTGGGCCTCGGCCACCATCTGCACGATCCGCGACAGCATGGTGTCGCGACCGACCGCCTCCGCCACCATGACGAAGCTGCCGGTGGCGTTGAGCGAGCCGCCCACCACCTTCGCGCCGGGCTCCTTGCCGACCGGCAGGGATTCACCGGTCACCATGGATTCGTCCACCGTGCCACGGCCTTCCGAAACCGTGCCGTCGACGGGCACTTTCTCGCCGGGGCGCACGCGCAGCCGGTCGCCGACGCCGACGAGATCGAGCGCCACCTCCTCGTCGGACCCGTCTGCCCGCACGCGGCGCGCCGTCTTCGGCGCCAGATCCATCAGTGCCCGGATCGCGCCGGACGTGCGGTCGCGCGCCTTCAGCTCCAGCACCTGCCCGACCAGCACCAGCACGGTGATGACGGCGGCGGCCTCGAAATAGACCGCGACGGCACCGTCATGGCCGCGCACGGCCGCCGGAAACAGGTCCGGAACGAGCGTCGCCACGACGCTGTAGACCCAGGCGACGCCGGTGCCGATGGCGATCAGGGTGAACATGTTGAGGTTGCGGGTGACGAGCGAGCGCGCGCCGCGCTCGAAGAACGGCCAGCCCGCCCACAGCACCACGGGCGTCGCCAGCACGAGCTGCACCCAGTTCGAGGTCTGCTGGGCGATGAGCCCGTGCAGGCCGAACAGGTGGCTGCCCATCTCCAGCACGAACACCGGCACGGTCAGCGCGAGACCGATCCACAGCCGGCGCGTCATGTCCGCCAGCTCCGGATTCGGGCCGCTGTCGGCGGTGACGACGGCAGGCTCCAGCGCCATGCCGCAGATCGGGCAGGAGCCGGGGCCGATCTGGCGGATTTCCGGGTGCATCGGGCAGGTGAACACCGTGCCTTCGGGAACCGGCTCCGGGGGCTCGGCGGGGGCGAGATAGCGCGCCGGGTCCGCCGCGAACTTGGTGCGGCAGCCGCCGGAACAGAAATGGTAGAGCGTGCCGTCGTGCTCGAAGCGGTGCTTCGACGTCGCGGGGTCGACGTCCATGCCGCACACGGGGTCCTTCACCGTGCCGTCCGCCGCCCCATGGCCGTGATGGGCATGAGAATGCGCATGGGCATGGGCATGGGCATGGGCATGAGCATGGGCGTGGGTATCGGCGTGGGAGTGGGCATGGGCGTGGGCAGGATGAGCATCGCCGCCATGTGCCCCGTGCCCGTGATCGCCATCGGCGCCGTGGCCATCCAGCGTGGTGTCATGGCCGGCCTGGCTGTCTTTCCCGCCGTGGCAGCAGGCACCCTTCACCGCCTCGTCCTGCGGCGTCTGAGCGGATGCGCCTTCGGGCTCGGGATGGTGGCCGTCGTGGCAGCACGCCTTCGGCTTCGCCGCATCCGCTCGCGGTGCCGATGCCGGCAGCGTCAGGGCCGGCGGGCCGGAGCAGCACGCGTCGCCTTGCGGCTCGCCCGCCGGAGAACGCCTGTTCTCGGTCTCGTCGGTCATGGCGGTGCTCCTTGGTATTCCCCCAGGGGGTATCGGGTCGACTTGACCAATATACCCTCATGGGGTATCTGGCAAGCATGAGAACCGAAGCGAAATCCTCCGTGCTGAAGCGCCTCAAGCGCATCGAAGGCCAGGTGCGCGGCATCGCGCGCATGGTCGAGGATGACCGCTACTGCATCGACATCCTCACCCAGATCGCCGCGGTTCGCGCCGCGATGCGCCGCGTCGAGGACGAGGTGCTGCGTGATCATGTCGGCCATTGCGTCGAGCACGCCATCCGCAGCGGCGATGCCGAGGAGCAGCGTGCCAAGATCGCCGAGCTGATGGAGGTGTTCGCCCGCGCTGAACGCTGAACGCCGCACGGGGCCGGATGATCCGCCCGAAGCGGGCCGGTTCCGCGCGGGAGTGCGCTCTGAACGAGGGTCTGTTCTATTGCTGGGCGGCGAGGAAGCGGCGGAAGCGCTTCAGGCTGACGAGATAGAACAGAAGCCCGATGGCGCCGACCGCGAGGAAGCGCGGCCACACCACATCGATCCCGGCGCCGCGATAGAGGATCGCCTGCGACAGCGCGACGAACTGCGTCGAGGGCGACACCTGCATCGTGACCTGCAGCCAGTCCGGCATGCTTTCCAGCGGCGTGAAGCCGCCCGAGAGCATGTTCATCGGCAGCACGACGAGGAAGAACAGCAGGCCGAACTGCGGCATCGTGCCGGCGATGGTGCCGAGGAAGATGCCGAGCGCCGCGGTGAAGAACAGATAGAGCGCTACCCCGGTCAGGAACAGCAGCACCGAGCCGGCGATCTGCATGCCGAGCAGGCCCTGCAGGACGCCGAGGATCGACACCGCCGTCAGCCCCAGCACCACGAGCCCGTTGGCGAACACCTTGCCGAGCATGATCTCGGTCGGGCCGACCGGCAGCACCAGCAGATGCTCCAGCGTGCCGTGCTCGCGCTCGCGGATCAGCGCCGCCCCGGACAGCAGCACCGACAGCATGGTGATGTTGTTGATCAGGCCCATGGCGCCGGTGAACCACGACGATTCCAGCGACTGGTTGAAGAATATGCGGATCGACAGCGCCACCTGCGGCACGGTCTCGCCGTCGCTGCGCGTCACGAACCGCGTGACCTCGTCGTTGACGATCTCCTGGATGTAGCCAGAGCCGAGCCCGGCCTGCATCACCGCCGTCGCGTCGATCAGAAGCTGGATCGACGGGTTGCGGCCGGCGAGAACGTCGGACTGGAAGTCCGGCGGAATGTCGAGCACGAAGATGTAGCGCGCATCGTCCATGGTGCGGTCGATGTCATCGGCGGAGATCGCGACCGGCGTCTGGAACCGGGGCGGCAGCAGCGCGTCGATGATCGTCTCCGACAGCGTCGAGCGGTCGTTGTCCACCACCGCGATCGGGGCCTGGTGCAGGTCGTGCGACATGCCGTTGGCCTGGATGTAGATCGCGAACGTGAAGGCGTAGATCACGAAGGCGAGCATCGAATAGTCGCGCCGCAGGCTCTGGAACTCCTTGCCCATCAGCAGCGCGATGTTGGCGAGGCGGCGGCGCTTGTGGCGCGGGGCGGGAGCCGGCGAGGAGGGGGCAGGGGCAGAGGCGTTCGGCATCGCTCACCGTCCCTGTTTGTGCAGGAGCACGAAGGCGATGGCGAGCAGCGCCGGCCAGAACGCCGTCAGTGCCAGCGCGAACGGCATCAGCGCGGCGAAATCCAGCCCCTTGGTGAAGGCGCCGACGCTGGCGCGCAGAAAATAGGTGGTCGGGAACAGCGTGCCGATGATGCGGGCCGAGCCTTCCAGCGTCGCGACCGGCTGCATCAGGCCGGAGAACTGGGTGGCCGGCACCATGGTGCCGATGGCGGTGCCGAACAGGGCCGCCACCTGGGTGCGCGTCAAGGCCGACGACACCAGCCCGATGGCCGTGGTGGCGAGCACATAGAGCACGGCGCACAAGGCGAGGCCGAGGAAGCTTCCCTTCAGCGGCACGCCGAACACGGTCATCGCCATCACCGTGAGCATCAGGAAATTCAGGAACGCGAGGGCGGCATAGGGCAGCTGCTTGCCGAGCAGGAATTCGAGCTTCGTCACCGGCGTCACGTAGAGGTTCGTGATCGAGCCGAGTTCCTTCTCGGTGACGACGGCGAGCGCCGTCAGGATCGCCGGAATGAAGATCAGCAGCAGCGCGATGGTGGCCGGCACCATAGCTTCCACGCTGCGGAAAGACTGATTGTAGCGGTAGCGCATCTCCACCGTCGCCGCCTGGGTCACGGTGTTGCCGGCGGTCTCGGCCGCGTCCATGAGGAAGCGCTGATAGACCGCCTGCACGTAGGACTTGATGGTCTCGGCGCGGAACGGCATCGCCCCGTCGATGGCGGCCGAAATCTCGGTGCTGCGGCCGCTGCGCAGGTCCGCGCCGAACGAGGGCGGGATCTCGATCGCGAACGCGATGTCATTGTCGACGAGGCGCCGTTCCAGGTCCGCCGGGTTCGTCAGCGCCGGTTGCACGACGAAATAGGTCGAGTGTGCGAACTCGTCGATCAGCGCGCGGCTTTCCGGCGTGTCGTCACGGTCGAGCACCGCGAAGCGCAGGTTGTCGACGTCGAGGGTGATGCCGAAGCCGAAGATCAGCATCAGGATCACGGTGCCGCCGAGGGCGAACGCCAGCCGGACGCGGTCGCGGGTGAGCTCGACGGCCTCGCGTCCGGCATAGGCGGCGATCCGGAGCAGCGACGGATTGGCCGGCGGCGGCGCCTCGGTCGCGGCGGCCGGTGGCGGGCTCGCCGCGGCTGAACGTCCGCCGAGTTCCATGTAGGCGATGAAGGCCTCTTCCAGGCTCGGCGCGTGCTGGGCTTCCTGCAGCTCCGCCGGCGTGCCGGTCGCGATCACCTTGCCCGCATGCATGAACGAGATGCGGTCGCAACGCGCGGCTTCCGACATGAAGTGGGTGGAGATGAAGATCGTCACGCCGTCGCGCCGCGACAGCAGTTGCAGATCGTCCCAGAAGCGGTCGCGCGCCACCGGGTCGACGCCCGAGGTCGGCTCGTCGAGGATCAGGATTTCCGGTTCGTGCAGGATCGCCACCGCGAGCGACAATCGCTGCCGCACGCCGAGCGGCAGGCTGTCGGCGAGCGCGTCGAGGTCCTCGCCGAGGCCGAAATTCTCCACCAGCAGCTTGATGCGCGCCTCCGCGGCTTCGCCGCGGATGTCGAACAGGCCGGCGTGCAGGTCGAGGTTCTGGCGCACCGTCAGCTCGCCGTAGAGCGAAAAGCTCTGCGACATGTAGCCGACGCGGCGCCGGGTCTCGATGTCGCCCGCATCGAGCGGGCTGCCGAACAGGAATGCCTCGCCGGAGGTCGCCGGCAGCAGGCCCGTCAGCATCTTCATGGTCGTCGACTTGCCGCAGCCGTTGGAGCCGAGGAAGCCGAAGATCTCGCCCCGCCGGATGGAGAAGCTGACATTGTCGACGGCGACGAAATCGCCGAAGCGGCGGGTGAGGCCGCGGGATTCGATCGCCACCGGCGCATCCGCCGGGATCGGCGCGATGGCGGCATCGCTCCGGTCGGGACCGCGCTTCTCCGCCGGCAGCAGCGAGATGAACGCCCGCTCCAGGCTGTCGCAGCCGGTGCGGGCGAGCAGCTCCGCCGGGGTGCCGTCGGCGAGGATGCGGCCCTCGTCCATCATCACCACGCGGGGAAAGCGGATCGCCTCGTCCATGTCGGAGGTCGCGACCACGAGGCCGAGGCCGGGCCGGGCGGCGCGGATGCCGTCGATCAGTTCCCAGAACTGCCGGCGGGACAACGGGTCCACGCCCGTCGTCGGCTCGTCGAGGATCAGGAGATCGGGGTCGTGCACGAGCGCGCAGCACAGCCCGAGCTTCTGCTTCATGCCGCCGGAAAGCCGGCGCATCAGCCGGTCGGCGAACGGGGCGAGGCCGGTCGCCGCGAGCAGCGGTTCCACCCGTGCGCGGGCGGCCGCGCCGGTCTGGCCGAACAGGCGGGCGAAGAAGGTGATGTTCTCGACCACGCTCAGGTTGGCGTAGAGATTTCGGCCGAGCCCCTGGGGCATGAAGGCGATGCGGGGCTGGACGCGGTTGCGCTCCGCGCGCCGGGCGAGATCGGCGCCGAGCACCGACACGGTTCCCGACTGGATGCGCGTCGCCCCGGCGATGAGGCCGAGCAGGGTCGACTTGCCGACGCCGTCCGGCCCGACGATCGCGAGCGAGCCGCCAGCCTCCATGTCGAGCGTGAAGTCCCGCAGCGCCTGCACGCTCTTGTAGGCGTGGGAGACGTTCGCGACCCGGATGCCGCCGCCGTCCGTGGCAGGGCCGGCGGGCCGGTCCGCATCGGCGGTGCTGGCGGGTGTGTCTGCGGTTGAGGTCGTCATCGGCGGCCGCTGCGGTCCGCGCCGGCTATTGCGCCGGCGCCGGCGCGGGCGCCGGTGTTGCGGCGGGTTCTGAAGCGGGCGCCTCGGCCTTGGTGCCGTCCGCGGGCGGAACGGCCAGCACCGCCGGCGGCTGCGTGCGGCTGCCGGGATTGCCCTCAGACGTCGCGGCGGTGTCCTCCGTCAGGTCCGATTGCAGCCAGTCCGG